>NZ_JASJFG010000505.1:0-7857 GCF_030065375.1 Microcystis sp. M49636_WE2
AACGGGGGAGCGGGTGACAATTTTGGATGTTCTTGATCGACCCGATCTTACTAACTATTTTATCACTAAAATCATGCTGGTTGACCGGATAGAAAAGGTTTTTCACAATGCTAGTTATGATTGTAAATTTTTGGGCGGTAAGGGCAAAGTTAAAAAAATCACCTGTACCCTAGAGTTAGCTAAAAAGGTTCCCTACTATATTGCTCCCTTACCCAATTATCAACTGAAAACCGTGGCTGAATGTCTTTGTCATTTTCCCGCTATCGATAAAAGTGAACAGGGGGGTAATTGGGGCAAAAGACCTTTAACCGCGGACCAGCTAGAATATGCACAAAAAGACCCCGTATATACAGCCCAAATCCACCATCGTCTTTTGCAGCTTTCCCATTTAATTACTCCTGATCCCGCGGGTGAGAATCTGGAAAGATTAACTAATCGTTATTGGGAAATTTACCAGCAATGGAAGATTTTAGATACAGAGATGGAACATCTCAAGGAACGTTTAAAGTCGGCAATGATTGAGCAACAAGCTGCGGAGATTAACGGGTTTTCGGTCAGTTATCAAAATCGCACTGGCAAAAAAGTTAAACTGGCCGAATTAGCCAAAGTTGTCTATTTATCGGGCCAGGATAGCCAAATATCTCTCTCCTTAACTAATGATTTTCTCAAAGAATTGGGGGATTTAGCCCAAGGGTTAACTATCGAGGAAACTCGCCAAAAAATCAGTCAATTGACCATTAAACAAAGTGAAGCTGACTTGAGATGATTATAGCAGAATAGGAGTCAATACCAAATTAGGTTATACTTGATGCGGATGAGAAAGGCTGTAATAGCTAGAAAAAATTGCTTGCGGGGATAATCTAAATGACTGTAAAGATCGCTTATCTGGGGCCGGTGGGAACCTATTCAGAAACAGCCGCTTTAGCATTTGCTAACAGTTTACCACCCCAGCCTCGTCAATTAATACCCTATCCTAGCATTGCCTTGGCCTTGCGATCAGTTGTCCAAAATCAGGCCGATTTAGCAGTGGTCCCGGTGGAAAATTCCACCGAAGGAAGTGTGGTAATGACTCTTGATGCTTTATGGCAATTACCCGGGTTACAGATTCAACAAGAATTAGTTTTACCGATTTCCCATGCACTTCTATCTCCCAGACAATCGCTAACAGAAATTAAAACCGTTTATTCTCATCCCCAAGCTTTAGCCCAATGTCAAAAGTGGCTAGAAAATAATTTACCTAACGTGCCGATTATTCCCACCAATTCTACCACAGAAGCGATTCAAATTCTCGATCGAGAGGCTAATTCGGCCGCTATTGCTTCCCCCCGGGCGGCAAAACTCTATAATGTACCAATATTAACACAACCAATTAATGATTATCCCGATAATTGTACCCGTTTTTGGGTAATGGCTGTAACTTCCCATCCTCAAGGTGAGCGGATGTCCCTCGCTTTTCAAGTTTTAGATCAACCTGGTGCTTTAGTCAAACCTTTAGAAGTTTTTGCCAAACGTCAGCTTAATTTATCTCGGATCGAATCGCGACCAACTAAACGATCTTTAGGGGAATACATATTTTTTATTGATCTAGAAATTAATCCAGATCAACAGCATTTAATCGGGGCAACTTTAGAAGAATTAACCAATTATACCGATGCGATCAAGGTTTTTGGTGCTTATCAGGTGGTTAATTTGCCTGTAGAGAGTTTAGAGGAATTATAAACTAAATTCCTCATAAATTACAGAAATTAAATAGAGATATTTTAGATTTTAAGAGAGGGAAGAATCGGCAAAGATGAGTTTTCCTCTGGGGTAGAATCAAGCTTTCTTTCCCCAACTAGAGGAAGAATAATTTCTACAGTTGTTCCTAAACCTTTACCTTGACTAGAGATAGTAATATCTCCCTCCATCATTTTCATAAAATTCTTAGAAATAGCTAATCCTAAACCCGTACCGCTAAATTTTCTAGTTGTGGAACCATCAATCATCACAAAAGGGCGAAATAATTTTAATTGCTGCCGGGGATCTATACCGATTCCTGTATCGATTATAGTCATAATAGCCTGTGGATGTTCTAAGTGAGTTATTAAAGAAATTGTGCCTCTATCAGTAAATTTAATTGAGTTAGAAATAACATTCAAAATTACCTGTTTTAATTTAGTGGGATCAGCATAAACTATCGGATTTTCTGGACAGAAAAGTAAATTTAATTTTAAGCACTTAAGTTGCAGCGATGCTGTTTGTAAATTAATAACTTCATTGATAATTTGGTGTAAATCTACTGGTTCAGGATTAACGGAAAGTTTGCCCGCTTCTATTTTAGCAATACTGAGAATATCATCAATAATTCCTAACAGATGTACGGCTGCATTATCCGCTTGTTGCAGATATTCTTTTTCTTCCTCCTCGCTATTACAAAATCCATCCATAACGCAACGAATTGAGCCAATAATACCATTAAGAGGGGTGCGTAATTCGTGGGAAGTATTCGCCAAAAATTGGTTTTTTAATTGATTGGCATTTTCCGCTTCTTGCCAACTCTTAACTATTTCCTCTCCCCAAAGGCGTAAACGTTCGAGCATTTCCTCTAAGGCCGAGGCTAACTGATTAATTTCTCGAATATCAAAGTTTTCTGGTCTAATCTTTTGGGAAGGAATTTTTTGAATATTTAAGGCATAATCTCGCAGTTTTTCTAAAGGTCTAGCTAAATCCCTGGCGATCAGTATAATAGCTACTAAATAAGCTAATAATAAACCAGAAATCAGATAAAAAATTGCCTCCCAAATTTGTTGCAGAGGAGCCAGAGCTTGGGAGAGGGGACTAATGGCTAAAACTATCCATTTTTGGGATGATTCTCCCGTAACTGGACTGGGGAGGGAACTATAACCAGCGACTAATTCTTTGCCATCTTTCTCGAAAGAAAATAAATGCAAGAAATTTTGTTTTCCTCGGATAGCATTATTGATAATACTATTTAAGCGTTCAGCATCAGCTTCTTGACTGATATGGCTACCAATGCGATCAAAATAGGGATGAGCGAGAATAATGCCATTTTCAGAAATAACCACGGGATAACCTGACAAAGAACCGGGTAAAACCTTCTCACGGTAAAGGAGAGAAGCTTGCAGAATCAGACTAGATTGTAATTGTCCTTGATTATCGTAGATGGGAACGGCAAAAACTAATTCTAATTGACGATTATTATTGGGAGATTTAATTAGAAATTTTCGGGGTAAACTTCTAACTAAAATATTTTCGATATTACCAGCAAAGCTAGTCCGTTTTTCTGTCCATCTTTCCAGGGACAAAACTTTGATAATTTCTGGTTCACAGGCTCGATTTAATAAAGGTTGCTTGGTCTTAATATCAATTAATTCCACACAGTTAATCTGATTAGGAAGTCGCGCCGTGAATTGTTGTAAAAAAGCTTCTTTTTCGGCTAAGGTTCCCTGTTTTAAACCCAGACTTTCGCTCGCAGTGATAAGATTGGCCTGCAAAAGTTGAATTGATTGCTCAATATTATCTGCTTTTCTGATGGCACTTTCGGTAAGATTTTGACGAGCCGTTTCCAAAAAAGCCGATCGCGCCTTACGATAGGTGACATAAACTCCCATTAGTAGTACAGGTACACTGACCAAGAGTAAGCGAGAGAGCAGAATACGACGAAAGGAGGATTGACCGATAGGCATAGGCAGAAATTGGTTTGATTCTTGCTATCAAACTCTAGACTATACTAGCCTATTCACCAATCGGACCGGGTGATATCCCCGAGCATTTGCCATGAATCGTCCTCACACCACCGTTATTTTAGCCATGAGTGCCGATGGTAAAATTGCCGACGCCTACCAGTCGGCGGCCAGGTTTGCCTCTGCTACCGATAAAATGCGTCTAGAACAACATTTATCCCGCATGGATGCCGCTTTATTCGGTGCCAACACCCTGCGCGCTTATCACACCAGTCTTCCTATCCGTCATGGCGATTTTCTCGCATACCGTCAACAACGGGGATTATCTCCGCAGCCGATACAGATCGTTTGTTCTCATTCAGGCCTGCTTGATCCCGGGATGAAATTTTTTCAGCAGCCTTTCCCTCGCTGGTTAATCACCGCAGCGGAAAAAGTGGCGGCATGGGAAAATCGGGGTTTATTTGAGCTTGTCTTAGTCTGCGGTGATTGGAAGGCTATTTTTAGGCAATTTACCGCCCTAGGTATCAAAAAGCTGGCGATTCTGGGAGGTGGTGAATTAATTGCCTCTCTTTTAGCTGAAGATTTAATCGATGAAATCCATCTAACCATTTGTCCGTTGCTGTTAGGAGGCAATAAAGCGGCAACTCCTCTGGCAGGAACTGGATTTATGGCTGATTCTGCCAGAAAATTACAACTTTTGAGCGTGGAAACCGTGGAAGAAGAAATTTTCTTACATTATTCCCTTGAACGGCAGTCCCATAAATCTCAAAACTAGATTACCTTAAATAGGGTCTGCTGAAAAAGTTTGTTGGTGGGGGCAGGGTGTGGGGTGTAGGGTGTAGGGTGTAGGGTTTTACTGATTTTGAGGTACTCAGTTACCTAATTTTCAGGGAAAAAGTCCCGGAATTTTACCCCTAATCACTCCCAGTCCGGTACTTTTTGATTGACAAAAAGTCTAAAAGTCTTACCCAACAAGGGTTTTAGATTTATTCAGCAAACCTTAAATAAAAAGGTTGACTTATCTTGTCCCATGGTAGAACAGCTTAAACCCCAATATTCTGTCGTTTGGATTGATAAAATGAGTGAGATTCCCCAACAAAAATGGGATGCTCTCGCTCAACCCCTAACTACTCCCTTTCTCGAGTGGGAATGGTTACATAATATCGAAACTTCCGGCAGCGCCACGGGACGCACGGGGTGGCAACCTGCTCATCTAACAGTTTGGTGCGGTGCTGAGTTAATTGCCGCCGCTCCTTTGTATATTAAAAGTCATAGTTACGGTGAATTTGTCTTTGACCATCAATGGGCAGATCTTTCCCATCGTTTAGGGATTAGATACTATCCGAAACTGTTAGGAATGACCCCTTTTACTCCGGCGGTGGGTTATCGTTTTTTAATTGCTCCGGGGGAAAATGAACTGGAGATTACTGCTTTAATGATAGCGGCAATCGATCATTTTTGTGACCAAAATAATCTGTCGGGTTGTCATTTTCTTTTTGTGGATCCCCAATGGCGAATTTTAATGGAAAATTTTGGCTTTACTCCCTGGTTACACCATAGTTATATTTGGAATAACAAAGGTTTTCAAAGTTTTGAAGATTATCTGACGGTTTTTAATGCTAATCAACGCCGCAACATTAAACGGGAACGGAAAGCGGTGACTAATGCGGGGTTAATTATTAAAACTCTGGCTGCCGAAGAAATTCCCCATCATTTATTCCCGTTAATTTATCGGTTTTATAGCAGTACCTGTGATAAATTTTATTGGGGAAGTAAATATCTGACACAGAAATTTTTTGAACAATTATATCCGAATTATCGTCAGCGAGTGGTTTTGATTACTGCCTACCAGAATGAAAAGGATACTAAACCGGTGGGTTTATCTTTTTGTATTCGCAAAGATACTAATCTTTATGGTCGTTACTGGGGAAGTTTTCAAGAGTACGACTGTTTACATTTTGAAGCTTGTTACTATCAACCGATCGATTGGGCAATTAGTCAAGGTATTACCATGTTTGACCCCGGCGCGGGAGGACAACATAAAAAAAGACGGGGTTTTCCCGCCACTGCCAATCACAGTTTACACCGTTTTTATCATGGTAAAATGACTCAAATTCTCCGCAACTATATCCAGGAAATTAATCAAATGGAACAGGAAGAAATTGAGGCAATCAATCAAGATTTACCCTTTTCTAAGAGAGAAATTGAGTTGAACGAGTAATTTAGATAGGGTTTGTCCTTGGGTGCAATCAACTATGAATACGAGGTTCCGGGTGCAGAGTAGTGAGAATTTCACTTTCGAGCGCCGCTAGGGTTTCTAAGCGTTGCTCGATCACTGTCCGTTCAAAATAATCCGCTGCTAATAGCCAATAAATACCATAATGACGCGCTTCGGAAGCCATTAAACCGCGATAAAATTGAGCTAATTGAGGATCGGGACAATATTCTGCCAATAAACCTAATCTTTCGTGGGAACGCGCCTCGATTAAAGCTGATATTAACAGCGAATCCAAAAGGCGATCAGGTTCTTGGTGACGAATCTGGGCCTTTAATTTAGCACCATAAGGGGGAGAATTCAAGGGAGCGAGGGGAATTCCCCATTTATCTAACCATTGATTGACCTGTTCAAAATGTTCTAATTCCTCTTGTGCGATCGCAGTTAATTTCCGCACGAGGGAAGCGTAGGAAGGATAACGAAACATGAGATTTAAGGCCACTCCTGCCGCTTTTCGCTCACAATGGGAATGATCGAGCAGAATAATCTCTAAATTATTAATTGCCTGTTCTATCCAATCCTCAGAGGTGGCACTGACTAATAAATTAATCTTTCCCATCGTCGCTGATTCCAATTTGCTGCCTCTTTCACCCTAACCCAAAAAGTCGAACAACACCAGTCAAAAACTAAGGACACGGCTTCTGTGATAGCCTAGATGATCGGTGAAGCATAAACACGGCCAATCAATCAGATGGATTTTTTACTGGAAGTCGGTACAGAAGAACTACCCGCAGATTTTGTCGATAGCGCGATCGCACAATTGCAGGAAAGAGTTAGCAAGAGTTTAGAGACGGAATCTCTGGACGCGACTGCTATTCAAGTTTACGCAACCCCGCGCCGTTTGGCCGTGTTAATCACAGGATTACCGAGGGAGCAAGAAGATCGCAGCGAGGAGATCAAAGGACCCCCAGTTAGTGCCGCCTACAAAAATGGTCAAATTACCCCCGCTGGTGAGGGTTTTGCTCGAAAACAGGGAGTTAGCACCGATGCTTTCTCAATTCGCACCACAGACAAAGGAGAATTTGTCTATATTGAAAAAACGATTCCGGGTCGTCAAACAGCCGAGATTTTAACTGAATTAATTCCCCAATGGATTACCCGTTTGGAAGGAAGACGTTTTATGCGTTGGGGAGATGGAGATTTAAGATTTCCCCGGCCAATTCGTTGGTTATTAACTTTAGTGGATGGGGAAGTTTTACCCCTAGAATTAATTAATGGCTCTACCACTTTAACCAGCGATCGCTTAACTTTTGGTCATCGCATTCTACACCCGCAATCCTTAGCCATTAGTCATCCCCAAGCATATTTAACCAGTTTGCGCTCGATTTTTGTGGAAGCGGATCCGCAAGTGCGTCAACAGATAATTACCGATCAGATTACCACCCTGGCCAAAACACTGGAGGGAGTGGCAGAAATTCCCGCAGATTTATTAGCAGAAGTGACTAACTTAGTCGAATATCCCACGGCAATTGTCGGCAAATTTGACGATGAATTTCTGGAATTACCCCCGGAAGTAATTATTACCGTGATGGTGACACATCAGCGTTATTTCCCAGTCAAGACTAAACAGGGTTTGTCACCCTATTTTATTACTATTTCCAATGGCGATCCCCAGAAATCTGAGATTATCTCCGCAGGAAATGAAAGGGTTATCCGCGCACGGTTAGCCGATGCCAGATTTTTCTATACTGCCGATTGTGATGAACCCTTAGATAGTTTCCTTCCCCAACTGGAAAACGTCACTTTCCAAGAAGAATTGGGAACCATGCGCGATAAAGTCGATCGGATTATGGAAATTGCCCAGATGATCGTCGAACAGTTAAATCTCGATGAACAAAGTCGCAGTGATATAGAGTCCACTGCCATGCTTTGTAAAGCGGATTTAGTTACCCAAATGGT
>NZ_JASJFG010000279.1:0-7344 GCF_030065375.1 Microcystis sp. M49636_WE2
CAAGCTTTTCTGGTCGGAACCCCCTAAGCCGAGTTTTCAAGGTGCTGCGCCGTCCACTTGGTTTTCGAGACTGGCCTTTTAATTCTAACGTAAAGCCAACCTAGAACGGCGGGGTTTCAGACCCAAAATTTCCGATGATTGTCGCGGCGAATTGCCTTCGCCCTCTTTTAATAACTTCTGCTTATCGGTATAAGTGGGAGAGAGTCACAAATATTGAGATGCACCCAAAAGATGAGTCTAAAACTTTACTTTTTGCGTCATGGCGAAACCACAGCCAGTCAAACGGGTAGTTTTTGCGGTCGATTAGACTTGGAACTAACCCTGGCAGGCTATGAAATGGCCAAGGATTTCGCCCTTGCCTATCGAGATGTGCCTTGGACAGCGATCTATTCTAGTCCCCTCAAGCGCACCATGGCCACCGCCATCCCTTTAAGCGATCTCTTAGGTATTCCCATCCACAAACGGGAAGGATTAAAAGAGATTGCCTACGGCCAATGGGAGGGAAAAACCGCAGCCGAGGTTAATCGGGAGTTTCATGATGATTATGTGCGCTGGTTAGCAGATCCAGGCTGGAATTCTCCC
Organism: Microcystis sp. M49636_WE2; assembly: GCF_030065375.1. Classification (NCBI taxonomy): domain Bacteria; kingdom Bacillati; phylum Cyanobacteriota; class Cyanophyceae; order Chroococcales; family Microcystaceae; genus Microcystis; species Microcystis sp. M49636_WE2. Next base: position 583 of record NZ_JASJFG010000279.1, read on the forward strand.
ACAGGGGGCGAAAAAGGCATCGATATCGCTCGCCGCAGTTCGGAAGTATTAGAGGAGATTGACCATAATCACGATGATGGCCATATTTTGATCGTTTCCCATAAAGCAACGATCCGAATCATGTTATGTTCTCTTTTAGGCATTGATATCGGCCGTTATCGCGATCGAATTGCCATGCCCGTGGCCTCGGTAACGATCGTCGAATTAGCCGAACACGGTCCCCTCTTTCAAGTTATAGGCGATCGCTCTCACCTCCGCAATGACCTGCGCTCGCGAGCGGGAACCTAACCAGTCAACAGTAACAAGGGAAGCCCCGGATTTGGTCTGCTGAAAAACTATGTGCTTGATGTTATATTTTCTACGACACGGACAGACAGCCTATAGCAAAACGGGAGGATACTGTGGTACTCCAGAAAATGACCCCGGTTTGACTGCCGAAGGCATCGAAATGGCCGAGGAATTCGCCGATGTCTATCGTTCTTTACCTTGGCGTGCAGCCTACGTCAGTCCCCTACAAAGAGCTATTCAAACCGCTAAACCCCTCTGTGAAGCGGTGGGACTAAAATTAGAAATCCGGCAGGGATTACAAGAGATCGGTTATGGTCTTTGGGAAGGTATGCACCCTAACGATATCGATCGTCAATACCATGATCTCTATGTGCGCTGGTTGACGGATCCTGCTTGGAATGCTCCCCCCAACGGGGAAAGGGGTATCGATATCGCCCGTCGTTCCGCAGCCGTTTTGGAGGAAATTGAACACACCCACAGTGATGGCAATATCCTGATCGTTTCCCATAAGGCCACCATCCGGATCATGCTCTGTAGTCTGATGGGTATTGATGTGGGCCGTTATCGCGATCGATTTGAAATGCCCGTGGCCGCTGTCAGTATTGTCGAATTAGGCAGTCGTGGCCCGCTTTTCCATGGCATCGGTTTACGTTCCCACCTCAGTGAGTACCTGCGTTCTCTTCCTTGCACCTAATCAGTTATCAGTGATCAGTGATCAGTTATCAGTGATCAGATGTCAGTTTTGATACTCAATCCGGTTATTAAAAACTGATTATCTATTCCCTCTTTTGCCTCTTGCCTTTTGCCTGTCCTGATATGTAGCCTATACTCAACGGATTTAGCATTACTTCCCACTTGATCATTCAATCCAAGCTTTTGGGGGGTTCTACCCCCCAAACCCCCCGTTGGGGGCGTGGCGCCGCCCCCAAACCCCCCGCGCATTAGTTTTTCGGTGGGATGCTTACACGCAGCTGCTGACACATCTGTAATCATTTAAGAGTCACCCCACTTGCAGGAGTGCCTCTCCTGATATTTAGCCTATACTCAACGGATTTAGTATCAGGTCACTGATTACTGTTTACTGTTTACTGGACGGCTACGCCGTGCCTTTGGCAACACTGAAAATACTCCCCACTTCCCATTTATGCCCAAAATCCATCACTTTGAGCTATTACCTTCCACTAATACTAAAGCTTGGCAATTATTAGAGTCGGGGGAAAATCCGCCTTTTGTGGTGACTGCTCGTCAACAAAGTGCTGGGAGAGGACAATGGGGACGGGAGTGGATTTCTGAACCGGGAGGATTATATTTATCTTTGGCGTTAAATCTTGATTTAGAGGTGGATAAATCTGCCCATCTCGTTCTCGCTACAGTTTGGGGCATCGCTTATCACCTCAATTGTCAAGAAATACCTGTTAAAATCAAATGGCCGAATGATTTAGTATTACTAGGGCGCAAACTAGGGGGAATTAACCTAGAAACCCGTATTCAGGGCCAAAAAATCCCGCAAGCAGTCATCGGAGTAGGCCTCAATTGGGCCAATCCCGTCCCCCCCACCGGTATTAATTTACAGGCTTTTACTGGCAATAAAATCACCTCGATCGCTCAATTAACCGATGTCACCAGTGATGCTATCCTATACGGCTATGAATATTACTGTCATCGCGGCATAAAAGCCCTATTAGCCTCCTATTTAGAACTTTTTGCCAATTTTGGTCAAAAGATAGCTTTTGAGGGCTATCAGGGCATAATAACCGGGGTAAGCGATCGAGGGGAATTAAAAGTTAAATTAACTTCGGACAATGCCAGTAGCGAAATTTATATACCGGCCGGTAGGGTTAGTCTCGGCTATAATTGAGTCTAAATATTTTTTTGACTAAACTGTGAGAAGTGAGGCCGCCCTATGTATCCTTCATCGGTGATATTGAAACTTTTTCTAGGAAAATCCTTAAAAAAGAAGCTGAGTTTATGCAGTGGTCTCGGTTTAGTAATCAGCGGTCTGATTACTCTTGCTCCCAATGCGATCGCTAATTCCGAAACTGGCAGCGAAACCCCGGTAGTGGAAAATGCCGCCCCGACTCTAAAAGCCCCCGTTATCAAAGAAAATACTAATCCTGCCCCCCGTCTGGCTATCCCCGAAAACCATCAAACCGATATGCCTACCCTTGCCCCCCGGGCCGGCGGTAAAAATAATTTTATCGATACCAGAAACTTTAACCCCCCCAGTTCCGTTGTTGTCACCGAGCGCCGCAGTGGTTGCCAAACCATCGCCCAAAATGGTCAACTGGTAGGAGGTAGCTGTAATCTGGCGGCCCGGTCCCCCCGTCGTCAGCCGGTCAGCACTGTGGCCAAACCCTTACCCCCGGTTAATCTGGCCCGGGTGCGTCTCAATCCTAATCCAGCCGTGCGAGTAGGACGGCAGCCCCGAAATCAGCCGGTTATCGCTAATAATTCCCTGGGTCGTTATGCCCCCACTCTCGTCGCTTCTAGCGCCCCGGTACGTCTGGCTGCCCCCACGGTGATTCCCAGTCAGGTGGTAGCCCTCAATCCCCCGGAATGGAATGGCGTAAAATTGGCTTTGGCCCCGGTGACTCGCGCAGAAGTGGAAGCAATCAGCGAAGCGACCACCTATGAGCGGGCCACCCGTTTAAGTCCCACGGATTCTAACCCAACTCAACGCACGGATTTACTCTTTCCCCTCGCCCTTCCCGCCCAAATTACCTCGGTTTTCGGGTGGCGAAATCATCCGGTCAGCGGGAATCGGGCCATGCACGCGGGTACTGATTTAGGCGCACCGATGGGAACACCTGTATTAGCCGCCTACGCAGGGGAAGTGGCCACCGCCGACTGGTTGGGAGGTTACGGATTAACGGTGATTTTACGTCACCTCGATGGTAGTCAAGAATCTCGTTATGCCCACCTTTCGGAAATTACCGTCAAACCGGGAGAATGGGTGGAACAGGGCGCAGTTATCGGTCGTGTGGGTAGTACGGGACTTTCTACCGGTCCCCACCTACACTTTGAATGGCGACACCTAACCGAACAGGGTTGGACCGCCGTAGATGCCGGTTTACATCTAGAATTAGCCCTCGATAATCTGGTGCAGAGAATGCAAATGGCCGCAGCCACTGACCCTAATCAGAATTAATTTGTTTTGGGTTACAACTCTAGCGGTTTTTGGAACTTAAAAACGCATCGTTGAGCTTTTGCCCAATTGATGCGTTTTCATACATTCGCAGTATTAAGTAGTTGGACAAAAATAAAGTTAACTGTGGGGTAAGGGACTTGCGCTTTGATAATGTACCTTTTGGGCGAACGCAGTTCGCCCCTACATTGTGGACAAAATCCGTTACTGTAGGGGCGCAAAGCTTGCGCCCTCCGATCAATTGGGATATTATTCCCACGCAAGTCCCTAAGGAGTCGGTCGTCAGGAGACAGGAGACGGGATACACGCTAAGATACAAATAATAAACTTGAGAGAAGCACTTGATTAAATATGACTCTAACTAACGTTGAAGTAAATCCCTCGACTCCAGAAGATTTTTTAGATTCTGAAACATTAGTACAGGTCGATTTAATGCAGCAAAAGATTCAACAATATATACAAACCCTATCAGTAGAAAATTTAAAGATGATTCTAGAATTTGCCGCTTATTTGTCAGATAAAGAAAGTGAAAAGGCAACGCAAGAAATTAGAGCAATCCCGAATATTATGGAACATTTGAAAGAAGCTGAAATGGATTTACAATCAGGTTGCCTCATTGATTGGGAAAGCTGAAATAACTTATAAAGTCCGTTTGACAGCTAAAGCAAATAAAGTTTATTCTGAAGCGGATTCAATCTTAAAAAAGAAGATTGCTAAGTGTTTAAAACTCGTTCAAGAAACACCGAAAAATCACCCTCAAATTAAAGCATTAAAGGGAGAATTTGCCTAGAAGTATCGCTTCCGCGTTGGAGACTATCGGGTTATCTATACCGTTGATGATAGTCAGTCTCAAGTTATCGTCTTGCTGATTGAACATCGCAGTCAAGCTTACCGCCAATAAATAGGGTTTGCGGCAAAAAGTTTATTGTTGAAGTCAGTCAGGAAGCGGGAGTTTCAGGCTTTGTTGTCCTCTTTTTGCACTAATTTGTGTTCTATAAAAATGGTAATGCAAGGTTTTTGAAGCTCCCAATCCTCCTAGTGTTAATATTCGCTAATCTCATGCAATTGGAAAGGCAAGATTTGAGAAAAAAAGTAGAAGTTAAGGAACGCGGAGCATTCGTTCTTCGATTTCTTGCCAGACGGTAGGGGAAATATTAACAGCCACTTTTTGGCATTCGAGAATCCGGCGATTAATATAAAAATAATGCTCGTCTATTTCGCGAATTTCGTCGGTGGATAAATTAAGTAATTCAGGCGTTAAATTAAAAGCAGTATTCCACATTTTCAAGAATTGATCAGCAAATTCTTCATGTTGTTTTTTACTTGCTTTATCATCAGGAATAATTTGTTTGAAAGCCTCTAAATCAGCGCTTAATTGGGAAAAATTAACCTTAGAAACAATTCGATACTGAGCCAATAAGTTAACTAACTGGACAAACTCATCAATGTTGGCGACGGCGATGCTGTTGGTGATGGTGATGGTGATGCCGTAGGCGAACTCGTGGGCATAGGCTTTGGCGATCTTCTGGGCGTTGGAGATGAAGCGGATGGAGATGATGGTATGATTATGATGATCATGACCATCGTTCTTCATGGAGAAGGTCTCGTAAAAATTGGAGTGGGCGATGGAGGAGATGGTGTCGAGGCAGTCGGCGATGGAGATGACGTTGGCGTTGGCGTTGGCGGCGATGACGAGCCAATTGGCGATCGCTCTTCTTCCTACAGGTTTAATCGAACTATCAACAGAATCTTTAGTCATCTCATCTGCCCATTGCAAAATCGGCACTAATTTTTGACCGAGGGGCGTTTTAAGATAATTATGGGCTTCTTTCTCCATTGCTAATAACAATTTATCGGCTTTCCCTCGCATCAAACCCGCCACTAACAAAAAAACCTCTTGCCAACGAGTTTCTGTTACATAATTCTTAACTGTTTCTTCAATCAAATCATTATCATAGATATACTGAGCCGTCAGGTATTCCTGAAGGGTTAAATGAGAAAAAGAATAGATATCTCTCGCCCGCTCTACTAAAATTCCCTGTTCAATTTCAATGGTTTTTAATACTTTTTCTCCGTCTAGATGTTGCGGAGCATTTAAGTTTTGTTTAAGGTGATCTTTAATTTGCTTAACAACTTCTCGTTTTTCTAGAAAAAGTTTATCTGCTACAAAATTCTGATAAGCAATTTCAGATAGCAAAATTTCTTCTTGCTCAATACTGAGATTTTCATAAACTAAACCGCGATTAGGTAAACGTTTTTCGGCTGACCATTTTTCCAATAAAATTCGTAACGCATCTTGATAAAGGCGACTGCGATTTGTGGGAAAAGATTGATTTTCATCATAAACCAAACACAAAAAAGTCAACAATAACGGTGTATGAGCTAACTCTTTTGCACTTTTATACTCCTCCTTTTGCAACAGTTCCCAACAATTTTTAGCCGTCTCATTTTTCCGATCTAATTCCGAACTAAACCAATGTTCAATAAAACTTTGAATTTGCTGATCATCAAATTCGACAATTTCAATATCGGTAAATCGTCGAAGATGAGTTCTAGCAGCAGTGCGACAGGAGAGAATAAAACGATTTTTATAATGCCTATCTACAAAATCTTTAATTTTCTCGATTACATTATTCACATTAGCTGTTGGCACTTCATCCAAACCATCTAATAAAATTAGTAATTCCCCTTTTTCTAGTTTATTGCTAATATTTTTTTCCACGTTGGGAAAACCACAGATTTTAAACTCCTCTTCAATTAATGCCTGAATATTAATCTCGTTTTCTTTAAAGTTTTTCAACTCCAGTAAAACAGGTGTTAGAGGATGCTGATAACTGTCTTTATTTCCCTTGAGAGCTTCTAAACCAACTTTTCGCAAAAATGTAGATTTACCAATACCAGGATCACCAAGTACCATTAAATATTGTTCTTGATTAGCCAAAAGTAAACCATCTTTTTTACCATCATCCCTAAAGTTAAACCGTCGCTGCTTACTCTCACGGTATTTATTTTCTAAATTTTCATCATAATAATCCCTGACTAAATTCCCCAAACATTTGACATTAACATAAATTGACTCCAAATCCATAGGCTTAGACATTTTTAAAACCTTAATCATGCCGTGCCGATCCCAGTAACGTTGAGTATATTCCCGTAAAAAAAGATACTTTCCCTCTTTGAAAAGCTGTCCGACATCTTTATTCAATAACTCATTTTTATTAATACCCTCCCACCCCGATTTAATCATTTGGCCAATAAAATTATTAGTCAATGCCGTTACAATGGTTGTTTCAATTCCTGTCATAACTTAACCCCTGTAAACCCTCTGA
>NZ_JASJFG010000643.1:0-2364 GCF_030065375.1 Microcystis sp. M49636_WE2
GATCGAATCGCTAAGATCCAGATAATGTCTCGCGTTAACACGCATCTGGAGAAGTTATGGCTAAAACCCTACTAGAACAATTACGCCAATTTACAGTGGTTGTTGCCGATACCGGCGATATCCAAGCGATCGAAGCTTTTACCCCCCAAGATACCACCACTAACCCCTCCCTGATTACGGCTGCGGCCCAAATGCCCCAATATCAGCCGATTGTCGATCAAACCCTGCAAGCGGCCAGAAAAGAATTAGGGGAGCAGGCCACCCCGGAAGATGTGGCCAAATTAGCTTTTGATCGTCTAGCGATCGGTTTTGGTCTGCAAATCCTGCAAATCGTCCCCGGCCGCGTCTCCACCGAAGTGGATGCTCGTCTTTCCTACGATACCCAAGCTACCATCGACAAGGCCCGTTATCTCATTTCCCAGTATGAACAAGCGGGTATCTCTAGAGAAAGAGTCTTAATTAAAATTGCTTCGACTTGGGAAGGGATTAAAGCGGCAGAAGTCCTCGAAAAAGAAGGAATTCACTGTAATTTAACCCTATTATTCGGTTTTCATCAGGCGATCGCCTGTGCGGAAGCGGGAGTCACCTTAATTTCTCCCTTTGTCGGTCGCATTCTCGATTGGTATAAAAAAGAAACTGGTAAAGACTACGTTGGTGCTGAAGATCCCGGAGTCCAATCCGTTACCCAGATCTATAACTACTATAAAAAGTTTGGCTATAAAACCGAAGTTATGGGGGCAAGTTTCCGCAATATCGGCGAAATTTGCGAGTTAGCTGGTTGTGATCTTTTAACCATTTCCCCGAAACTTCTCGAACAATTGCAAGAGACAGAAGCCGATTTACCCCGTAAGCTCGATCCAGACCAGGCCGCAACCCTTGATATTGTCAAAATTGCCATGGATCAAGCGACTTTTGAGAAAATGCACGCCGAAGATGCCATGGCTTCCGAAAAACTAACGGAAGGTATTCAAGGTTTTACCAAAGCTTTAGAATTATTAGAACAATTGCTGATTCAACGTTTAACCCAGTTGTAAGGTCAGTCAACCCTAGAACACGCCGCCGAAGATATTTTCCCAGTCTATGATCATGATGGGGATGGTTTCATCATCCGGGAAGAATGGGCGGGAACCGATGCGGTATTCGATGCGATCGATATTAACCATGATGGCAGAATTTCTCCCGATGAGATCGCTGTCGGTTTGGGTGCGGCCTTTCGTTTAGTGGAAGCATAGAATTAGTCGTGAGTTGAAGGAACCGGCATCATTCCCCACCCGCACTCACCCCCACCAGTGGGGAAAGTGCCGGAAGTGGGGAGCTTTTTACTGTTCACTGGTAACTGATCACTGATCACTGATTAAGCTGTCTCTTGGGCAGCGGCTAATTCTGCCAGTTTTCCCTGTTGATCCTTGGCGATACAGGATTGGATCACCTCTTCGATGGCGCCGTCTAAAATGCGATCGAGGGAAAAATTCTGATTTAAGCGATGATCGGTGAGACGATTATCCTTATAGTTATAGGTGCGAATTTTTTCCGAACGGGAACCGGTTCCCACCTGAGAGCGTCGCATGGAACTGACCGCTTCCTGTTGTTCCTGTAATTTCATATCGTACAGTTTCGCCCGGAGAATCTGCATAGCTCGTTCCCGGTTTTGCAATTGCGATCGCTCTTCGGTGCAGAAAACCCGGATTCCCGTGGGTTTATGGATTAAATCGACGGCAGTTTCCACTTTATTGACATTTTGACCGCCTGCTCCCCCAGATCTAGCCGTGGTTAACTCAATATCCTTGGGATCGATATGCACTTCCACATCGTCCACTTCTGGCATAATTGCCACGGTAGCGGTGGAAGTGTGGACGCGACCACTTGCTTCCGTCAGAGGAACCCGCTGCACCCGATGGACTCCCGCCTCAAATTTCAGCTTACTATAGACGTTATCGCCTTTAATCTCTAAAATTGCCTCTTTAAATCCCCCCATATCCGCCGGAGATTCACTCAAAAGGCTAACTTTCCATTTTTGAGTTTCGGCATATTTTGAGTACAAACGCACTAAATCCCCCGCCCAAATACTGGCCTCATCACCTCCGGTCCCGGCGCGAATTTCCAGCATGATATTCTTTTCATCGAGGGGATCCCGGGGCAGCAGCAGAATTGTTAATTGGTCTTCCAAAGTGGCGATTTTTGCCTCTAATTCTGCCACTTCTAGGGCGGCCATTTCGCGTAATTCGGGATCGCTGGCGGATTCTTTGAAGATTTGTTTCGCACCGATTAAATCCTCTTGACTTTTTTGCCAAATTTCGTAAGTGTTGACCGTTTCCTCTAGGGAAGCGCGGGATTTGGCCAGACGATGCAATTCACCCGGATTAC
>NZ_JASJFG010000828.1:0-3643 GCF_030065375.1 Microcystis sp. M49636_WE2
CAAACATCCGCCCCAAAACCATATCCTCGTATAGGCGAAGACCTTCAGCTTTGGTAATAATGATGGAAGCAGGATTAAAGGTTGGTAAAGTACGTTCGGAAATCATAGGGTCTGTAGTATCATTTAGACAACAAAAAGGCAAGGGGAGAGGAAGCGGTAGATTTTTCGAGAATTCTGGCAGTGAATTTTTTGGTCTTAAACCAAGGGGTTCTTGGTATTTTCTCTCTCAAATCTAATCTTAGTCAGTCAGAGATTGGCTAGGATAAGATGGTATCTTGTTATTTTACTCGCTCCGCTCTCACTTACATCACTTAATTCACTAAGGACTCTCCAGAGTTGAGGTACAGCTAACCGTGCGCATTCCTCTCGACTACTACAGGATATTGGGAATCCCCTTTCAGGTGAGTGCCGAGCAAATTGATTTGGCCCACGCCGACCGGGGACGGCAATTGCCACGTCAAGAATACAGTCAAACAGCGATCATCGCCCGTCAGCACTTGTTAGATGAAGCTTACCAAGTGTTAAGTGAGCCAGATCGCCGTCGTGATTACGATGCCCAATTTTTCGACCCCAATCCCTTGCTTCTCAACCCAGAAAGCACCGCCGAAAACCTAGATTCTCAGGGTGGCGAGGCGGCCGCGGCTTCGCCGGAATATCCCACTCCCCAGATTACCATTGCCCCCGCCGATCTGGTGGGAGCTTTGCTCATCCTGCAAGAGTTGGGAGAATACGAGTTAGTGATTCGTTTGGCCGAAACTTATCTGGATTTGGAGCCAACTACTCGCCCAGACATGATCTTAACCTTGGCTTTGGCCTACGGGGAATTAAGTCGGGAATATTGGCAGGATAAAAATTATGAACAAGCCGCCAGCACCGCGGCCAAAGCCCTGACCTGCTTGGAACAAGAACAAATGTTCCCGCAAGTGGCCAGCGAGATTCGCCATGATTGTGATCGCCTGCGTCCCTACCGCATTCTGGAATTGTTATCCCAAGAAAAAAAACCCGGTCTTGCCCGTCAGCGCGGCTTAAATCTCTTGGAGGAGATGTTGTCCGCTCGCGGCGGCATCGATGGCCCCGGCGATGACCGCTCTGGGTTGGGGGTAGATAATTTTTTACGCTTTATTCAACAGTTACGGGTTTATTTGACTCAGGCCGAACAGGAGAAAATCTGGGCGAAAGAGGCACAACGCCCCTCGGCAGTGGGTAATTATCTGCTGGTCTATGCCTTGATTGCCCGCGGTTTCGCCCAAAAACAACCCGCCGCTATTGTCGCAGCCAGCGATCGCCTGCAGCAATTACAAAAACATCAGGATGTCTCCATCGAGCGATCGATCTGCGCCCTGCTGCTCGGTCAAACCGAACAAGCAAGCACAATTTTAGAAACAAGTCAAGAGCAAGAAATATTAAATTATATTAGGGAACAATCCGGGCAATCTCCCGATCTTCTACCCGGGTTATGTCGTTACGGTGAGCGTTGGTTACAAACAGAAGTTTTCTGCCATTTTAGTGATTTAGTCGAGCGGAAAGCCTCACTCAAAGAGTATTTTGCCGAGGAAGACGTACAAAATTATTTGGAAGAATTGTCAGGGTTTCCTGATGAAAAAGTTGCCTGGTCGGTTCGAGAAAAGACTGGCGAACCCTTAGAATCGGAAGTAAATGTTCTCAAAACCCACACCCCCCCCACCCATTTAAACCCAGTGCCAGGAGCGACACCGATGAGGGAATCTGCTTATTCTTCTTCCCACTCTCGTCCCCAAAAACCTTCTTTAGCTAGAGTTAACGGTGAGCGGACAGGTACTACTGTACCTGCCCTGAGAGCCACCGCTCAGGAGGAAACCTTCACCCCCTATACTCAGGGCAGTGTGGTGGTGACGGCAGCCGATCCTCAACCGGCACTTAATCCCCCCCGTCGTCGTCCTAGTCGCCCGCGCCCCCCAGCAGCCGGCAACTCCCGGCCGGCTGCCCTAGAAACGGTAAAAACCGACCTAGTCGCACCGAAACGGAGACGACCAGCCCGCAGAAAACTGCGACTTGATCGAGTGGCGATATTGGGAGTAGGATTAGTGGGAACGATCGCGGTTTTGGCCTTGGGGGTGAAGGCAATTGTCGATAGTCAATCTCCTTTGGCAGTCCTACAAGGGGAACAGTTACCGATTTCTTTAAATACTCCCATCCTAGAAATTCCCTCGGCTAATGCGGAAGCGATGGACGGGACTTCCTTGGGCAAGGAAACAGCTAAGGAGACAATTCAAGCTTGGTTAGCGGCAAAATCGGCGGCTTTTGGCAGTGAACACCAAAAAGAGCAATTGAAAGAGGTTTTAACAGGTTCGGCCCTAGAAATTTGGCAAAAACGAGCGGCGGCTTTACAAGGAAATAATTATTGGCGCTACGATCATCAAGTGGACGTGCGATCGGTTACTAATAATGCGAAAAATCCTAATTTAGCGACGGTGGAAGCGATAGTAAACGAAAAGGCCATGTATTTCCATAATGGCAAGGAAATTGTCAATCGTTCCTATAATGAGTCCTTGAACCTGCGCTATGATTTGGTACGGCAAGGAGATAAATGGTTGATCGAAAAAACCCAAGTCTTACCCTAATTTTTTCCGATTAAATCCCCAAAAACCACGCTTTAGGCTGCCCGCACACCCAATTAAGGCTGCATGGCAGCCTTTTCAGTGGGAAGTGGGGAAGTGGGGAGAAGGGAGCAGGGAGAAAAAAGCTGATAACTGATAACTGATAACTGATAACTGACTCATCCAAAGGCAACCTTTGTACCTCACCATTAAGATAACTTCTATATCTTTAGACTGATAAATGCTCGATTTGCTTAATATTTTTTAACATAAAATATGCCCTTTGATTGCTGTAATTAGTTCCCTAGAAGTCAAGCTAATGAGTTATGATCCTAGATGGGAATCCATAGTTCTTAGAGGAAAAAAGCGGGGCAATCTCAATGTTTTGCCCCGCGACAGGATCATGATTTTGATGTTTTAAAAATCTCGCATAAGTCTTTAAGAACTTTTAAAATCAGCATTCACAAGGAGAGATATTATGACAGGTAAGAGTAAACGCGGTTTTGCCTCTATGGATCAAGCTAAACAAAAGGAAATCGCTAGTAAAGGTGGTAAAGCTGCTCATCAAAAAGGTACAGCCCACGAATTTACCTCCGAAGAAGCTCGCGAAGCGGGACGAAAGGGCGGTGAAGCAGTTAGCCGGGATCGCGCCCACATGGCAGCTATCGGACGGGAAGGGGGTAAAAATTCCCACAAAGGCAGTCGCAAAAACTTAAACTCCGAGGAAAATTACCCAACCAACGAGTCTATAGGCGAAAATTTCTCGGATTTTAGCAACTCGGAAGCAAATAGTTGACTTTGGTTGACCTTTTCTCGGACTAAGAGGGTGTTGGGTGTTGGGGTTTTAGGGTGTTTGGGTTTTAGGATTTTAGTTGAATTCCCCCATTTCCCCATCTCCCCATTCCCCCATTTTCCCAATAAATACTTAGGGTTTGCGGCAAAAAGTTTTTCGTGGGGGCAGGGTGTGGGGTGTGGGGTGTAGGGTGTAGGGTTTTACCGATTTTGAGGTGGTCAGTTACCTAATTTTCAGGGAAAAAGTCCAGGAATTTTACCCCCGATCCCTCCAA
>NZ_JASJFG010000494.1:0-1926 GCF_030065375.1 Microcystis sp. M49636_WE2
ATCATCACCGATCATCATACCCTACCCGACGAGCGCCCCGAGGTGATTGCCCTGATTAATCCCCGCTACTTTGTGGAAACCCATCCTTTCTATCATCTTTCTGGGGTTGCCGTTGCTTATAAATTAGTGGAAGCGATGTATATAACCCTGCCAGATATTCCCAGAAAACCCCTAGAAAATTTACTCGATTTAGTTGCGATTGGTTTAATTGCCGATTTAGTCAAATTGACGGGAGAATGTCGTTATTTAGCCCAAAAAGGTATTCAAAAACTCCAAAACACTCAGCGTTTGGGAGTTAAAAAATTACTCGATTTATGTAACAAAACCGGAGATAGACCGCTGGATATATCCTTCGGTATTGGACCGCGCATTAATGCCGTCAGTCGCATTTATGGCGATGCCAGATTTTGTGTAGAATTACTTACCAGTGAAGATGAAAAACGTTGTCACGAATTAGCTGAACAAGCGGAATTGGCCAATATTCGTCGCCAAGAAATCCAACGGGATATTATTAAACAAGTTCAGAAAAAATTAGAGAGAATTGATCTTTCTACCACTAATGTAATTATTTTAGATGATCCCCAATGGATGGCGGGAATTTTAGGATTAGTTGCGGGACAAATTGCCCAAGAATACCAACGACCAACAATTTTATTAAGTACCAGTGAACCACCTTTTGCTAAGGGTTCCGCTCGGTCAATTCGCGAGATCGATCTCTATCAATTAGTATCCTCTCAATCCCATCTTTTACATCGTTTTGGTGGTCATCCTTTGGCCGCAGGTTTAAGTTTAACCATAGAAAATTTACCCCTATTTATTGAGGGAATTAATCAACAGTTGCGACGCACAGGAATTGATTTAACTTCCCTTTCTTCCGAGATAGAAGTGGATGCGGTGGTGACGGTTTCCCAATTGGGAAAAAGTCTATTTCGAGAATTAAAATTACTGGAACCCTGCGGGATGGGTAATCCGACACCGAAGCTATTAATTCAAAATTGTTATTTTCAAAATCTTTGGCATAAAAATCTTGAGGATTTCAAAGGCAAAAAAATCGCTTATCCCCGGACAACTTTTGAGATCTGGGATAGTTCAATCGAGCAGGGTTTCCCCGGTATGTGGTGGGGTCATCACAAAGACGAAATTGCTGCCGATACCCGTTATGATGCCGTAGTCGAATTAGATTTTAATACCTACAAAAATCGCTATGAAGTGCGCTTAATTGCCTTGCATCCCTATCAACAAGAATCCCTAACCTATAGCAATAAAAAAGATTTTTTAATCGACAATCGCCATCGAGAAATTAGTCAAGAAGTTAGCCAATTAAATCCCCTTTTTCTCCTGGAATGTCCCCGGGATTGGACAAAACTTTCCAGGGAATATCAACAGGCAATTTTACGCGATAAAAAGTTAGTTCTTGCCTATGCTAGTCCTTTGAAAAAATCCGCTCACACCACATGGATAAACCTTGTGGGGATTGGGAAATATTTAGCTAGAACTAAAACCAGTATTTCCCGTCAACAATTACAAAACCGCTTAAACCTCAGTTATCATACCCTAGAATTAGGATTAATTTTCCTAGCAGAAAATGGCTTTAAAGTCAAGAAAAATCAAGAAAATTTATCCTTTGAATTAGTCAATCATGAGGCAAAAATTAATAAGATTGAGCAATTTCTAGAAGCAGTGGCCCTAGAAAACTTTCTCCAGCAATACTTTGCTACTGTTCCCCTAGAAATTCTGCAAACAATTCTTAATCATGAAGACTCGATCGATTTCTAGTTATAACCCGGCTCTCTTGGATTTGGTGGGTAAAATGTATTCTAAGATACATTCCTTCTAGCGAGGGGGTGGAACGAACCACAAAGACACAAAGGACACAAAGATTGATCGATCATATTGTAAGTTAAACTTATCACACAGAACCTAGAA
>NZ_JASJFG010001075.1:0-1104 GCF_030065375.1 Microcystis sp. M49636_WE2
CTAGCTTTTTAATCACTAATTCTCGATCGAATCCGGCAATCGTGGTGGCGCGAGTAATTGCTTCGGGATCGATATGATCGGGATGAGCTTGATGGATGCGTTTGGCTAACTTGCGTAATTCCCTGGCGATCGCTTTTTCCAGATGTTTCCCCCAGGTATCCCGGACGAGATAGGATAAGGAACGATTAGAGTCTAAATTAGGACAAATTACCGCCCCACCACCGATATGGGCGGGATCGATCCCCAGATCTTCCTGATTCTCTGCCGATTTAATTCCCCAGAGGGCTAATTGTCCCCCCAGAGAGTAACCTGTGAACCAAAAAGGAGCGGGACAGCCCATTTTTTGAGCTTGGGCGGCAATATGAATGAAATCTAGCCCTTCATAGATGCCATCGGAGGTGAGAGTCGGGGATAATTCGGCTGTCTTACCGTGGGCCCGCCAATCGAAGAGGACGACTGCGTAGTTTCTCGCTACGGCTTTTCTGCCTAAAATCCTTAAAAACCATTGATTATCTAAGTCTCCCGTGATGCCGTAGGTCCCGATAATTGTTCCTTTCGCTTGCGGGGGAATGGAAACAATCCCGTAGATAGGGACGGCATTGGCCCCGGTGAAAATGGTTTCTTGATAGACTGGTTCGGGAATAGCGATCGTATTTTGCCAGGTTTCTCGCGCTTTTAGGGACACATAGAGAGTCATGGCAAAACCGTTTTTCAGCAATGGGGGCGGAGTGTAGGTGAGATTATCGGTCTTCGTCCTCGGATGGGCAATCATGGCAGCACAGGGGAATCTAAAAGTCAAGAGGGGAAAACAAAAATTAACTTATGTCCACCGCTTTCTTAAAAATTGTAAAGCAAATTGTCCCAAGCGGCGAGCAACTCTGGCAGGGCAGTGGCCGACCAATTGCCCTCACAACCGCGACCTTGATAGAGAATAAATCGCAGGGAATAATTATCGGGAAATCCTGCCGCTTCTAACCATAAAAGCTCGCTTTCCGCTTCACAAGCAATACTTTCTTCATCCATTAATTCTGTGGCCATGGCCGCCATAGTTGCGGTCAATTGTGATAGTAACCGACGCAAATCTTGCCACTCGGCCTCGGTCAA
>NZ_JASJFG010000225.1:0-2418 GCF_030065375.1 Microcystis sp. M49636_WE2
AGCGACCGTCACAGGCAACAAAAAGACCCGGAGATCACGCCAGTCACAAGCATCCCGTATTGCTGCTACCTTCCGGTCCTGACAAGGTTAAGGCGTTGCGATCGCATGAGTCCGAGTCTTTTCTATCATAACATCTTTTTCCGGGATACTGGCATTTTTTTCCAGAGAATTTCCTCTCAATCTAGACTGTGAACAGAAATTTTCTCAACGAGGGGGTTTTTGTAATTGTTGTTGTAGAGAAGTTTCCGCTTCGATCGCCAATCCGCTAAACTGTCGGATTAAGGGTGAAGGACTCTCCCCAGAATCGGCAGCCAGGAAAAATAACCAACGGCTGCCGGGGGTGAGTTGTTCGATGGAATTGAAGTTACTTGTCAACCAAATTAGCGGTAAATTAGGCAGATTGGCGTTTTTTTGACGAGCTTTTGCCTCTATACCAGCTAAAGTCTCTAAAATGACCCTTTCCCCTTGAATTAAACCCGTTTCACCGGTCCAGAGTTTCACATTTAATTGCCGACGATGGGCATAAAAATAGAGGGAAGCAGCGGCAATAATCGCCCGTTCAAAACTGTCTTCTTGCCAATCACAGAGGGTATCGAGACAGATAATCACTTCCTGTCCTCCCGTTAACACTTCTAATTCCCGAATTTGAAATTCTCCCAAACGGGCGCTAGTTTTCCAGTGAATTAAACGGGTAGAATCACCCTGGCGATATTGTCTCAGGTTACGCGTAAGTCCTTGACTAGCCCTTTGATAATAGCGATTATTTTCTAATTTTTGTTCCATCTCTTGACCGAGGGAATCGATTAGGGGACATTGTTGTAAGGGTAAAATTTGGGGATAAACTAAAGCTTTAGCCGCTGCTTGCTGACAACGACGACACCAAAATAAACCGAGAGGGGCTGCTGTTCTTAATTGTACTTCTTGCCAGTGATAAATACCCCGTTTACTGGTGGGTAAATAATAGGTCAAACGATGGCAACTTTTGGGGGCAATCGCTTCTATTGGGGTTATTTTTGGCTGATTGAGGACAATTGGCAGCATATCTGTCACTTCTAGCAGATTTATCGGCTGATTGCTGGTATTTTCTATCTCTAGGCTTATACTAAGATCGTCCCCCGCACTCACGGGTACAATGGCAAGACGACGCACTTTTAGGGGAAGAAGGGAACGACGCGGTAGAATTATTGATAAAATTAAAACAGCGATCGTCGTGCCACAGATAGCATACAACCATCCCGCCATGGTATTGGTCGCCGCTCCGAAAAAACAGAGGGTAATGCCAATGATTACCCCCCCACCGTAAGCGGGTAAAATACCGCGATCTTCTAACCAAGTTTTCATAGGGTTTAGTGGTTTTGTCGTCTTTGCTGGAAGGCTAAAAATCAGGCCCACACTTCTAGAATTACCCCAAAATCCCTCTGATCAGCGAAGGGAGTCCTATCCCTTGTCACTATTGTTATTTTTCTTAACAAAACTTAACAATTGATGGCAAAATTTTGCTTGCTTTTGTGGGCAGATTTTGGGATAATATTTTTGAAAGAGTTTATTCATAATTGGAATCTAAGCAGTCAGAAATAAACACAAACATCCCATTATGAAACAAGCATAACCCAAGCCGCCGCTAAAGTCAAGCACTCATTCCTAATTATTATTAGATTTCTTGCATAATTAATTTTTCAGAGTTCAAATATTTATTAGTACAAAAAGACCATTTGGAAGTTAACGAATTGATCGGGGTTTGAGCGAGTCAATTGGCGATCGCATTTTCGGCACTTTTCTGCTTACTTTATTCGCTAAAAAGCATACAGGATAAAGGTTACAGCAATTTTAAAACCCTTCCCTTAAAAAATTAAGCGAACAATGAGTCGAAGGCTCTGCCTTAAAGTAGTATTCAGGTAGAACCTGGGAACGCGCTAAAAATCAGGCCCACATCTCTATAATTCCCCCAAAACCCTTGAGAAACTATCAAGGAGATCGGACTGATCTGTTCAGGGAGTTCTCTTCCTTGCCACTCTTAGGACTTTTTCTTAACAAAACTTAACAATTGATGGCAAAATTTTGCTTGCTTTTGTGGGCAGATTTTGGGATAATATTTTTAAAAGAGTTTATTCATAATCGGAATCTGAGCAGTTGCCGATAAACACAAACATCCCATTATTAAACAAGCATAACCCAAGCCGCCGCTAAAGTCAAGCACTTACTCTAATTATTTTTCGCCTGAAACTTCTAATTCCGTGGGGGGTTGGGGGTATGAATTAAAATAACAAAGGTTGAAAACCGTGTTTGCGGGAAGCTGCGCCGATTTGTTCCATTTTAGGGACGGTAATTTGATTGCGTCCCCAGGAAAAATTAGTTTGCCAACCCTCCAACTCCAATAAAATCGCCTCAGCAAAACAGGCAAACATTTGACGAGAGGGA
>NZ_JASJFG010000763.1:0-1493 GCF_030065375.1 Microcystis sp. M49636_WE2
AGATGATCTGGCCACGGGTAATGATTGGGTAGAAAGTGTCCGTCAAATTGCCCAACAGGAACAGGCAAAAGTTGTGATCGTTTCTGCTCAAGTAGAATCGGAATTAGTGGAATTGTCGGAGGAAGAAAGAAAAGATTTTCTTGGTTCTTTAGGAGTAGAAGAAGGGGGATTAAAATCTTTAATTAAAGCTACCTACGAGTTATTAGGACTGCGTACCTATCTCACCACTGGTCCCCAAGAAACCCGCGCATGGACGATTATTGCCGGTATGAAAGCACCTCAAGCAGCCGGAGTTATTCACTCGGATTTTGAACGGGGTTTTATTCGTGCAGAAACTGTGTCTTATCAGGATTTAGTTAATAGTCGCACGATGAGCGCCGCTAAAGAAAAAGGTTTAGTCAGAAGTGAAGGCAAGGAATACATTGTTCAAGAGGGTGATGTTTTACTATTCCGTTTTAATGTATAGCTAAAAATAAATCAGGTGAACGCCGCCACCTGATCAAAAAGCTAAACAATAGGCGTTGTCAATAGCTGTAGGGCTAATTCATGAATTAGCCCTACAATTGGCGCTAATTCATGAATTAACCCTACAATTGGCCTTGTCAATTTGAAAGATGCTCCGAATTTCTGCCCTAAACAATCTCTCAGCTTTTTTTACTCATTTTGGTTAACATTAAACTGAATTTTTTATCTCTTGACATCCTCTAATTTATATTCTATAATCAGGTATAGTGGCAAGTTCTTGTTTAATCAAGATGGCGATGATCTCTGTCCACTAAAAGACTGGTTTGCTAGGAATGCAGTCAAGGCTAAAAATATTCTATCTATTCAACAACCCGCAAGGGTAAACGGTCAAATCAAGCGCAGTAAATGAAAGAGCAAGGATTGTTATTTTCCGAAGATAGCCTGTTACCTGAAAAACTCCCCCAA
Source organism: Microcystis sp. M49636_WE2 (assembly GCF_030065375.1). Taxonomy (NCBI): domain Bacteria; kingdom Bacillati; phylum Cyanobacteriota; class Cyanophyceae; order Chroococcales; family Microcystaceae; genus Microcystis; species Microcystis sp. M49636_WE2. Next base: position 931 of record NZ_JASJFG010000763.1, read on the forward strand.
ATTCAGGAATTACGACCTTCTAACAATCTTTCAGCAGTTTTTGAAGAGTGCCATAATTATATTTACGCCAACGAAGGAATGCTCAAAGACAAGATTTTTCACGAGATGGTTAAACTAATCATCATCAAACTTCATGACGAAAAATCTGCCAAGCAATCTGTAAACTTTGGCGTTACAGCAAATGAATATAAAGCCATCGGAGCAAATAAGTCCGATGAATTTATGTCGCGTCTCAGTCAATTATTTACCTCCATCAAGAATCATTATCGGGGATTTTTCACCGATGACACATTCAAGTTAAAACCTTTGACTCTTGCTTATATTGTAGGCAGGTTACAGTACATTAATTTAACTAAAACATCTGGCGATATAAAAGGGGAAGCCTTCCAGACTTTTGTAAATAGACACCAGCGTGGAGATAGGGGAGAATTTTTTACCCCTCACCCAATTGTCCGTCTTGCGGTTGAAATGATAGACCCAAAACCAAACGAAAAAATTATAGATCCTGCTTGCGGAAGTGGTGGTTTTTTAATTCAAGCAATCAACCATGTTCGACAAAATAA
>NZ_JASJFG010000496.1:0-4935 GCF_030065375.1 Microcystis sp. M49636_WE2
AAACTAACGGGAGGCATATTAATCACATCGTAGCCAATCACCTGATGGGTAAACATAACATCGAGAGGATTTAAAGGATAGGGATAAATAAATAAATCCTCTTTTTGTTTTGATAGGGAAAGTTCTGTCAGTTTTACTTCCGCTTTACTCATCCATTTTCCTAAACGAATCCATTTAGGAAGTTGTAGGGGGTGATGGGAAATGATAAAACATTCAAAAACACTTTCGGGAGCGATTTCTTTGGCTCTGCCAAAACTGGGAATATTTTTCTGGGTTTTTTCCATCTCCACATGATAGTTATTATTGGCATATTTCCAAGTATTGAGAACCGCCGTATGAGCGATCGCCCGTGCGGGAGTGACATAAATTTTCTCTTCGTTAAGAGGATTTAAATGTTCTTGGTACTGGGGAATCTGTTCGGAACAGAAGTAACGATAACTATCGCTATTTACCAATCCCAAAGCATAACAGAGCGCGTAATTATGAATTACGGGTTCGCTTTCGTAGAGTCTGCCGATTTCACGGGTTGCGTAATAAAGACTATCGTGCAGTTCTAATTGACAGGAATAAATATGTACCATAACTCTTTAAAAATTGCGAGGATCTAGGGTGAGAAATTACTCACCCTACTGAAATTTACGGTTTTTTAGCGGCTGGCTTTTTCTCGGCGATATGTTTCTTAGCGTAGTCTTTCGCTTCTTTATCCGCTTGGTTTAAGAGCGATAAAATTCCTGCTTCCGTACCCGTGAGAGTTTTCACCTCAGTTAATAAAGGTTGAAAATTTTCCCCGATAAAATCGGTATGAACGATAAATTCTTCCGCCATTAATGCTTGTATTGCTTCGGTGGCTTTTTCCATAACTAAATCCTCATCTAAGGGATCGATCGAGTGTAATACTTCATCGGGAAGGCGATCATATATTGCCTGTGTCCAGCGCAAATTACTAACAATTTCCCCATCGGCAAAAATAACACCGATAAGCTCATTTCTTACCCGTCCCGTCCGGGTGGTTTGTGCGCCGTAGTGACGGGTACGCAGGATGTTATTAAAAACATAGAGAAAACCCGCTTCTGTCGGATCTTTTAAAGTGACAATACTAGGGAAAAACACCTGCGGACGGATGTGATCTTGCTGGTTAATCCTGCTAGTCACTTCCCCTACTTTTGTGTTATTTTCTCCCTTAGATGCCATAGTACCATTCTCGTAGGGAGCGTTTAAAGTAAAACTTTCATGGGATTCATCAAAGGGTGTGATCGAAAAAGCCGTATCTACTACTACTTTCGATTTTTCTGAACCCGAATCACTGATAGCAAAACCATAAATAATACAGTCGGGGTTATTCATGGCAAATTTTACATTGTACTCACATTCTTCGGCGGTAATTAATCCGTAGTTTCTGAGTAATTCTCGACCTACTAGGCGTTCTGGAGTTGATTGCTTCCGTTTAAACATCGATAAACGACTAATCGTTTTTTTGCTATCAATTCCCGCACGAACACGAGCTTTATTTAGCTCTCCATCTGTTTGAAATAAAGGATAAGATTCTGTAACTCGAATCGTCAAAAAGTGAACGTATTTTCCCATCGGTTTGTAGGGAATATCGCTATGAAAGAATTTAGAATCGAGGGTTTTCAGTAAAGACATGGTAGGTACTCCTTGAATTAATTATTGTTTTCAGAATCTTCATCCACAGGTTGACCCTGGGCTTTTAACTCTTGATTTTCTCTGTCCTGTTCGAGACGGTAAAGAAATTCGCAGGTATCGCGAATGAGGTTTAATTGTCTGCCAGCTAGACGCGCTCGATCGCCCTTAAAAGAAACCTCGAACACATCGATCACAAAATAACGAGCAAAAGACAATATTTTCTGTCTTTCCTGTTCTCGATCGGATAAAATCCAGCGACCTTCTGCGGTAGAAGCATGAACCCGATTCATTAAGCTGGCCACTTCCGCCGCTACTACAGAAACTAGGGCTTCTCCCTGATACATTCCTCCTTTGAGAATCGTATCGGCGGCCACATTGATCGGTTTTAAAACTGCGTTCGCTTTCGGATTATATTGTTTATTAGCTCGATAGAATTGACGATACAATTCGGTTAACTTTTTCGGGTGATTTAAGGGCGATTCTGCTGTCATATCGATAGTTAAATTGGTTCGGTTGGCTTGTACATAGGGATCGAAACAAGGATAAAAATCGTAGAGATACAGAGCGATTCGATTAGCGCTAGGTATATCGGCATCTTTGCCCCGTTTCCACTGTTTAAGGTAATGAAAAACATAGAGAGGACTGGTTTCTAAATTGATAGCGAGTTCCGTTAATTTGCCCCAATTGGGATCATAACCCGTCTTACCCTGCTTCGAGTTCACGTCTAAATGAATAGAATAGGCTGCGGTTAGGGTATTTAGAGGGGCGGAATATTTTTTTCCGTCATTATCTTGCCATGGGTTCAAGACTCGATCGAGACGGAATCGATCGCATCGGGTTAAGGACCGGATCGCTTGGGGCGCACTGTCCAGAAATACCGTCTCTTCAAATTCCGCACCGTCGCGATAGGGAGGAATAGGAGACTCAGAAACCACCGTTTTGACATCTAAAATCATCGGGAAAGCTAATCCTAACCATGCCGGCATAACCCAGGATTCCGTATCGGTGGGATTGCGGCCCGGAGGTAGGGCTATAAAATAAAAGGTTAGGGGTTTATCTTCGGGATAGGATAGTTTAAAAGTGCGGTCTTTTTTGCCATCTTCCTCCTCGTTAATTGTTTCCTTTTTCTGCCTTAATTTTTCATCGATCAGGAAACTATCAACACTCTGATAACGGGTTCGATCGAAGTTAGCGACCAGATTCTTATCAACAAAGTGCAACTTTATCGAGCTATCAAAACGAGTTTGAGCGATGTTAGCGTAGGCTTTTTGTAAAAAACTATTGGTTTCGGGAGTAAAATAATAGGTCGGGTAAAAGTACAGATAGCGATATTTGCCGTCCTCGAAACGTTTTCCTACCGCTTGGGTTTGATTCATAAGAATCTGACGCAACATCATTTCCGTTCCCGCGATACTGGAAATGTTTCGTTTGGCGTTCGAGCCTGCCAGCATTTGTTTATTAGTATAGACTTGGGGAGTAAAAAGAACCGCCGATTCCATCTGTTCGCTGACACTATAGGGAGAATGGGAGATCGAACAGAGAAGTTGACGGCCGCGACCTTGTTTTTTAGCGGCGTTGTAGTGGTTTAATTCTTTCTGGAAGGTTTCGATCGAGTGGGCCAATTCCCGACCGGGTAACTGCACCACTTGATTAACCCACTCTCGCAAATCCTCCCAACCATCGGGTAAGTTATATCCCGCAACTATGGCGGCGATTTTTGCGGCGAGAAAAGCGATTAAATCTTCTGCAACCGGTCTAATATCCTCGATTCCGGGATGCTGTTTCAGGTATTGCGCCGCTAGATAATACCATTCGTAGGGAACCCCTCCCGTATTGCCTTTCAGTTTGAGTTCTTTTAACGATTCATTAATACGCTTGATCGCTCGAATTTGTGGCAGATAATTTTCTAGATTCCAATAATGCGCGATCTCGCTAATTAAATCTAAATCCGGCGGTGCGGGTAAGTTTTTCTGCAATTTTCGCGCCTGTTCGATTTTTTCCAGGCGATCGCCCCAGATTTTCCGCGTCACCACGTCCCCGAATTCCGCTAGGCGATCGATGCGGATATCATCTTCACAATGAAAATCGTAATCCGTCGGTAAAACGCCCTGTTGTTGAAATTTAATCAGGTTTTCGCCGCGACTTCCGGCCACGGACGCTTTATTATCACCGAGGATGCGAAGGGTGGCGTTGAGGGCAGCGCGCATTAACCCAGCATCGTCGAAAAATTGGCTGTAGTAATCTGCGTATTTCATCCCCTTGCCATCTCGGCCGAATCCCGTTTGTTTACGCTGTAATTCACCGCTACAGAGGGATTTAATAGTGTCCACCACTCGATTCGGTAAGGTTTCTAGGGACACTTCTGGCGCGTTTTTGGGGGCGATATAGACAACTCCCGTAGGCAGGTAAAGTAAAGGCTGATAGTCTAGTTCTTGATGTGCTTCCATCACCGCGTTATTAAGTACGTTCGTTAGTACCCCGCGGTTTTCGGCGATGCTGTGGTAAGTGAATTTTAGTTCCCCATCGCTGAGGCTGTATAAAAGGTCTTGTAACGGAGCTTTTTCCGCATCGTGGGGGTGTTTAATAATGGAAGCCAAGCGATCGGCTAGACAGGCAAGATCGGTTAAACTTTCGAGGGCGCTATTGTTTAAGCGAGTATTTAACCCATCTTCCGAGGTATTTCGATCGGTATCATTCCGACGCTGGGCATTTTTAGCGATGTATATCAAATCATCAAGATATTCAGTCCATTTTTTTGGTTGATCGGAAAATAAAAAGCGATCTAATCCTAATTCGGGAACCAATACTTGAAAAATCTCTCGATGTTCCTCTCGTGATAGTTTGCGGATATCTCGATCGAAGTCCTCGTTAATCTCGATATATTTCGCCGGCATCGCGGGAAAAAGCGAGTAGCGGAATTTCTCGAAATCGTGGAGAATAAACCCCGCGATCGCCAACCTGCGCTCGCATTCCTTTACTACCCGTCGAACGGTAGTATTGAGTTTTTCTAGTCGTTTTTCGATGAGATTGGCGGGAAATAATCCATTAAGTAAATGAGTATTGAGAGATTGATCTCCTGCATTATCCCGTCGAACTTTGCTTTTTCCCTCTAATTCCCGACGGCGATCGATTTCCTCGAAGAAATTTCCCCCTTTTGCCGTTACCCCGATCGCTAATCGGAGTAAATTGGGTAATACCATTTCGGCAAAATCTGCCATAACTCGATCGTCGGGGTTTTCGGCTCGAATCGCCTCCCGTAGGAGTTTTAGGGTTAGCAGTTGGCGAACGGTT
>NZ_JASJFG010000879.1:0-1083 GCF_030065375.1 Microcystis sp. M49636_WE2
AGCATATTTGCCGTCGCTGTGGGGACCCGCACCCGTGAGCAATACTACCCCAATGCGGGCATCCTCGCGAGCATCACAGAAAGCGTCGTAAAGCTCAAAAACTGTCTTCGGACGGAAGGCATTACGCTTATGGGGGCGATTGATGGTAATTTTGGCGATTCCCCCCCATTTATGGTAAAGAATATCCTCGTAGGTTTTGACGGATTGCCATTCAACGCTCATAGTCTCGGTTATAGGCACAGCTTTTTTACCTTACCTCATTTTGTCGCCCACTTTGAAGCCTGGAGCGCCCGAAGAGGGGAATGGATAGTTGACCGACAAGGTTTAAAGCTGATTCTCTTATTGATATTCTCTGAGTATTGATTGAAAATATATTGATACTATTTGCTAACTTTAAAGAGCTAAAAATATGAGTACAATTAATAAAACTAAGCTTGAATCATTAGAGTTTTATTTGTGCTTAAAATATCCAATAACAATTTGTCCTGATGATGAGGGGGGATATGTATCAGAAATTAAGGATATTCCAGGATGTTTCACTCAGGGAGAAACCATAGAGGAAACCTTAATCAGTGAACTGAAAACTCATATCTGATAACTGATAACTGATAACTGAATTAAAGCCATTCGATTTCTTTAGCTTTTTCGGGTAATTTAGCCGTGGTTTGTCCTTGGCTGCGGGACTGAAACCCAATTAAATCGAGGGGAGTAGCCAATAAATCTACTATATCAGCTTTACCAAACAATAACTTGAGAGTATTTTTTGGTAGCTCTTTTAATAACCAACGACCGAGAGTAAAAAATAACTCTTGATTGGTTAAAGGTCGCATCAATTCCACACCATACAATTCATGAAGATAGCGATTTGATCGCCCATAACGTTTTAATTGACTTCTTAAGTCTTCTAAGGTGGAACGATGACGATGGTAAATAATTGCCTCCGGTGCGTAGGTTAATTGCCAGTCGGTTTGTTGTTGAATACGCCAACAGATATCGGCATCACCACCGGTAGTTAAATAAGGACGAAATAAACCAACTTTTTGAAAAGCTTCTCGACGAATAGCGAGGTTAGCAGTTTGACCG
>NZ_JASJFG010000170.1:0-2046 GCF_030065375.1 Microcystis sp. M49636_WE2
ACTGTTTCTACTAATTTACGCCCTAAACCCGCTCCCTGATAATCGGGATGAACAATCACATCCCAAATAGTTGCCCGATAAATGCCGTCAGAAATGGCGCGAGCAAAACCAATTAATTGCCGCTCATTCCACACCGTCACCACCGGATCACTATAGTCAATTGCGGTTTCTAAATCTTCTAAACGGCGATCGATTGCCCAAAATGCGGTTAAATTAAATAATTCTCGTAGTTGCAATAGATCTATCTTGCTTTTATCCTCGTCAAACTGAATCCGACTACAATCAACCATGATATTTCCTTAGTCTAAGACTAAAAAATAAAAGAGGATTCACGCTCGATCGGGCTGATTTATGAGCAATTTCCCCTAATCTATGTGTTTGATTATACTAAATGTCTAAGATAATCTCTAGTTGATTTATCGTGATTTCTTGACAAGTTATTAATCAGTAATCAGGAGTCGGTCGTCAGGAGATAGGAGTCAGCAGTCAGGAGGAGATAGGGTGATAGGGTTTTGGGGTGATAGGGTGATGATACAGCTTCCCCACTACCCCACTTCATAATTCATAATTCATAATTCATAATTCATAATTCCCACACCAATGCTTAACAATCAAAGATCTTCGCCGGTGTCTGTCATTTGTTTAGGGGAAATCCTCTATGATCTAATTGCCGATCAAAGCGATCGCGCTATAGAGCAAGTGACTTCTTGGACAACCTACGCGGGGGGTGCGCCGGCAAACGTGGCCTGTGGATTGCGAAAATTGGGCATAAATTCGGCTTTTATCGGTTGTGTGGGCAAAGATCAACCAGGAGAACAGTTAATCGCCTTGCTAGACGCTCTCGGAGTCGATACCACTGGTGTACAGTATCATGCCACCCTACCCACCCGACAAGTTTATGTCACCCGCGATGCTGGGGGAGACAGACATTTTGCGGGTTTTGGCGGCAGAAAAACAACTGATTTTGCCGACACTGCCCTTAATGCTGACTTATTACCCGAAAATCTGTTGAAAAATGCCGATTATCTAGTGATGGGAACCCTAGGGTTAGCCTATCCCCCAGCAAGAGCGGCGATGATGCGGGCCATCGAATTAGCTAAAATTTACGCGGTGAAAGTATTGGTCGATATCAACTGGCGACCGGTTTTTTGGCCTAATCTTGAGGCCGCTCCTGATCAGATTCGAGATTTTATTGCCCAGGCCGATTTGCTCAAATGTAGCGAGGAAGAAGCAAGCTGGTTATTTGGCACTGATAGCCCGGGAGAAATATCATCACAATACCCCAATTTAGGGGCAATTCTGGTTACGCGCGGCGCAAAAGGTTGTAAATATCATTTAGGCGAAAATAGCGGCACTGTAGAGGCTTTTTCTGGGGAGGTAGTGGATACCACTGGGGCGGGGGATGGCTTTGTGGCTGGTTTTTTAGCTCGTGCCGGTCTTGTAGGCGATAAAATCGAGGAAAATGCCGATTTAGCGCGTAAGGCGGTGATTTATGCCTGTGCGGTGGGGGCAATGGTGACAAGGGGGGCAGGAGCGATCGCATCCCAACCGACTCGGGAACAGGTGGAGGAGTTTCTAGCGGCCCTTGACTCCTAGAAATTAGCCCTTATTTGCCAGTTTTTTGGTCAAACCAGTCTAAAACCCGATTCCATGCCCACCAGCGATCGCTATCGCCCCACTGACGCTGACAGGATAAACTGCTGATATAACCCACATGACCACCGTGGTTGGTTAAGAGTAGATCCACGTGGGGATTATCAGCGATCGCTGCTTGCAGATCGGGAATAACTGCGGGGGAAAAGAGGGGATCATCGGCCGCGTAGAGGATAAAAGTGGGTTTAGTTAAATAGGGTTGAAAGGGCAAGGGACTACTAGCGGCATAATAGTCATAGACTGTCTCAAATCCTAGCTTTTTAATCACTAATTCTCGATCGAATCCGGCAATCGTGGTGGCGCGAGTAATTGCTTCGGGATCGATATGATCGGGATGAGCTTGATGGATGCGTTTGGCTAACTTGCGTAATTCCCTGGCGATCGCTTTTTCCA
>NZ_JASJFG010000940.1:0-3940 GCF_030065375.1 Microcystis sp. M49636_WE2
GATCGAATATTCTCTACCAGGCATCACCCAGGTGCAGGTAATTCGCGAAAAAGGCATGGATTTCGCCTCGATTCTGCGGGCATTCATGCGACAAGACCCGGATGTGATTCTGGTGGGAGAAACTAGGGACAAGGAAACGGCTAAAACAGCGATCGAGGCCGCCTTAACTGGTCACTTGGTCTTAACTACCCTACACACCAACGATGCCGCAGGTGCGATCGCTCGTCTCGATGAGATGGGGGTTGAAACGTTTATGATCTCTGGTTCTCTGTTGGGAGTTTTGGCCCAGCGTCTGATGCGGCGCGTCTGTACCGAGTGTCGAGTCGCCTATCACCCCACCCAAGAGGAATTGGCCCGTTTTGGTCTTTCCGCCGCCAATGAACAGGAAGTGACCTTTTATAGGGCTAATACCCTGACCATAGAGGAAATTCAACAGGCGCGAAGAGAGGGCAATCTCTGCGTCAAGTGCAACGGCAGCGGTTATAAAGGTCGCATCGGTGTCTATGAGGTAATGCAGAATAGTGAACGACTACAGCAATTAATTAACCAAGGGGCAACCACCGATCGCATTAAGGAGGCGGCCGTCGATGAGGGCATGGTGACACTCCTAGCCTACAGTTTAAATCTGGTGCGCGAGGGTTACACCACCCTCGAAGAAGTGGAACGGGTGACATTTAGCGATTCTGGTCTGGAAGCGGAATTAAAAGCTAAACGGAAAAGCGGTTTAATCTGTAGTGGTTGTCGCGCCGAACTACAACCAGAATGGCTCGATTGTCCCTATTGTATGAGACCGCGATTTAGTGGTTAAGACAGTTTTTCAGTGATCAGTGATCAGGGAACTCCGGAACAGGCAAAAGTATTATGAATTTGTCTCCTGACGGAAAAGAGGGTGTAGGGTGTGGGGTGTGGGGTGTAGGGAAAGAAACCTCTTTCACCTGTGGGGGTGAAAATTTTTTCATCGGGACTGGCTCCTATCCCCTTTTCAGTTTTCACTTTATAGATAGATGGAGTTTAACTTATGGACTTAATGATCGAAGATTTAATGGAACAATTGGTCGAGATGGGCGGTTCCGATATGCACATTCAGTCCCGTGCGCCGGTCTATTTTCGCATTAGTGGCAAACTCACCCCGATTAATGAAGAATCTTTAACCCCGCAAGATTGTCAGAAATTGATTTTTAGTATGCTCAATAATAGTCAAATAAAAGAGTTAGAGCAGAATTGGGAATTAGACTGTTCATACGGGGTGAAAGGATTAGCAAGATTTAGGATCAATGTTTATAAAGAAAGGGGAGCTTATGCAGCTTGTTTACGCGCTTTGTCCTCTAAAATTCCTAACTTTGAACAATTAAATTTACCAGAAGTAGTCCGAGAATTATCGGAAAGACCGAGGGGATTAATTCTCGTAACTGGACAAACAGGTTCAGGTAAAACTACCACTTTAGCATCAATTTTAGACTTAATTAATCGGACTAGGTCTGAACACATTTTAACTGTAGAAGACCCAATTGAATATGTTTTTCCTAATATAAAAAGCCTGTTTCACCAACGACAAAAAGGAGAAGATACCAAGAGTTTTGCTAACGCATTAAAAGCAGCTTTACGCGAAGATCCTGATATTATCCTTGTGGGAGAAATGCGGGATTTAGAAACAATTAGTTTGGCAATTACGGCGGCGGAAACCGGTCACTTAGTCTTCGGAACCCTACATACTAGCTCGGCAGCGGGAACAGTCGATCGGATTATTGACGTTTTCCCCGCTAACCAACAGTCACAAATTCGCTCCATGTTATCCAATTCTTTACTAGCAGTTTTTAGTCAAACCCTAGTCAGGAAAAAAAATCCTAAACCGGGGGAATTTGCCCGGGCAATGGTACAGGAAATCATGGTGGTAACTCCAGCGATCTCTAACCTAATTCGCGAAGGAAAAGCCCCCCAAGTTTACTCAGCAATTCAAACGGGAATGAAGCTAGGAATGCAAACTATGGAACAGGGATTAGCTAATTTAGTTGTTAGCGGTGTTATCTCCTTTGAAGAGGCGATTTCTAAAAGTAGTAAACCCGATGAATTACAACGTCTTGTCGCTGGGTCCAGTGCTAACGCCAAAACTAAAGCCCGGATTTAATAACAAATCCTGTGTAAAAGGGATAGGAGAGTGGGAAATGGGAAGTTTTTTTAGTAAACAGTGAACTGATAACTGATAACTGATAACTGATAACTGATAACTGATAACTGATAACTGATTTGTCCTATGCCTACTTTTGTCGCACAAGTTAAGAGCAGCTCTGGAAAAGTTTTCCAAGAGAAAGTTGAAGCTATGTCTCCCGATCATGCCCGAATGATGCTGAAGGCGAAATATGCTGCCGTCGGTAAAATCAAAAAAGCGGGAGGAGAGATCGATCTTTCTGGTTTAGAGTTGATGTTTGCCAAGATTTCCATCAAAGATAAAGCGGTTTTTTCCCGTCAATTTTCGGTAATGATTAATGCTGGTGTGCCGATTGTGAGATGTTTGGGAGTTTTGGGGGATCAATCCGGTAATCCCAAGATGAGAAAAGCACTACAAGCGATTAGTGCTGACGTACAGCAAGGCAGTCCGTTATCGCAAGCGATGGCCAAACATACGGAATGTTTTGATGAACTTTATATCAGTATGATCGAAGCTGGAGAGATGGGGGGGGTACTCGATGAAGTGCTGCTCCGTCTCTCGAAACTTTTGGAAGATATGGCCCGCTTGAAAAACCAGATTAAATCAGCAATGACCTATCCGGTAGCGGTGGGAATTTTGGCGGTAATTGTGTTTTTCGGGATGACGATCTTTTTAATTCCCGTGTTTGCGAAAATTTTCACCGATTTGAAGGTGCCACTACCAGCTTTAACGCAATTTATGCTCTTTTTAAGTGGTGTGATGCGTAGTTGGTTGATTTTAATTCCGATTGTCACCATTCCTGCCACGGTTTTTTTACTGCGTCGCTATTACAAAACCCCGATGGGTCGTCTGCAAATTGACCAGTTTTTCCTTAAAATGCCTCTTTTTGGTGATTTGAATGAAAAATCGGCTGTGGCTAGATTTTGCCGGGTTTTTGGGACTCTGACGCGTTCTGGTGTCCCGATTTTAAGTTCCCTTGATATCGTTTGTAATACGGTGGGTAATCAGGTAATTGCCAATGCGATCATCGGTGCCAAGGAGGAAATTCAGCAGGGGGGAATGATGAGTTTAGCCATACAAAAAGCCAATGTTTTCCCAGCTTTGGCCATTCAAATGATTAGTATTGGTGAGGAAACGGGAGAATTAGATGCCATGATGATGAAAGTGGCGGATTTCTACGAAGATGAGGTGGAACAGGCCGTTAAAGCTTTAACCAGTATCATTGAACCCTTGATGATGGTCGGTATTGCCGGGATAGTGGGAACTATTCTTCTGTCTATGTACTTGCCCATGTTTAAAATCTTCGATGCCTTGGGATAAGTTTATCAGTGATCAGTGATCAGTGATCACTGATCACTAACTATTGCCAGTAGCTGGAAATCAGCAAGATTTGAATTTTCATCTCCTTTTACTTGATTAGGTGAATCTGTGTCTTACGAAACTTTATTAGCGGAATATAGCTGTCGTCAGGGGGCGATCGAATTATTGCGACAATATCGCCCTTATTTAGGGTTAATTCCTAGTATGCGTCGTCCGGAAGAGAGTTTAATTACTATTCCCTTGCCCTTGGTCAGAACTCGTCCATCTTCTGCCCTTGAATCTAGAAAGACGGTACAATTAGCCTGCGATTTGGCTATTCTGATGTGTGATCCAGAATGGAAAATTAAATTAGGTTCAGAAATCCTGATTTTTATCCATCGTCCGGGGGAAGATTTTTCTGATTTGTTGAAACGCTGGCGCGAAACCCAAATATGTTTAGATAAAGAATATGAATGGTTAATGCCCCCCAGAGAA
>NZ_JASJFG010000316.1:0-1679 GCF_030065375.1 Microcystis sp. M49636_WE2
GAAAAATCCTCGACTAATGGCTTAAAAATTCTGGCTAACTTTGTTGAACAGGTGCAAAAATTAGCTTTAGTCTCCTAAATAAGCCTTTAAAACCCGCTCGTTTTTTTGGATTTCGCTGGGAATGCCATCGGCTAAATTTGTCCCTTCTGCTAATACCCAAACGTAGTGACAAAGGGACATAATCACATCCATATTATGCTCGATAATTAAAAAGGTAATTCCCTGACGATTCCATTCGATAATATGGTCGCTGATTTGACCGATTAAAGTGGGATTAACTCCGGCGGCTGGTTCATCTAATAAAATTAATTTTGGCTCGGTCATTAGCACTCGGCCAATCTCTAATAATTTACGCTGTCCTCCCGATAAAGCCCCCGCATAATCGTGCGCTTTTTCCCCCAGACCGATCGAATCTAATATGTCCAAAGCTTTGTCACGATTTTCCTGTTCCTGTTGGCGAATTTTTGCCCCCTGAAACCAGACTTTGAGAAAATTTTCGCCCGTTTGTCCAGGACTAGCTAAGAGCATATTTTCTAACACCGTTAATCGGGATAATACCCTGGCGACTTGAAAAGTTCTTACACATCCTTTTAGGGCAATTTGATAGGGAGGCAGCTGATGAATGGGCTGACCATCAAGAAAAACTTCCCCTTTATCCGGGCGAATAAAATTAGATAAAAGGTTAAAAAGTGTAGTTTTGCCGGCTCCATTTGGTCCGATTAACCCGGTGATGCTGCCCTGCGGCACATCCAAATAAGCATTATTGACGGCGCGAATGCCTCCAAAACTTTTCGATAATCCTTTGGCAGAAAGTAACATATATAAATTATGAATTATGAATTATGAAGTGGGAAGTGTTTTCAGTGAAGAGTAATCGATGAACTGATAACTGATAACTGATAACTGATAACTGAAATTATTTTCCCAAAGTTAACTCCTCTTTTTTGCCGAGGATACCCTGGGGGCGCCAGATCATTAAAACCATGAGCAGCAGACCGATAATCATAATCCGTAAAGCCCCTAATTGGCTATCATTAAAAATATCTAATTGGGGCAGAATAAAGCGAGTCAGGGAATCGTAAGCCCAGAAAATTACTGCTCCTAGTAAGGTGCCGGCATTGCTACCAGAGCCACCGAGAATGATAATAATCCAAGCGTTAAAAGTCAATAACGGCTCAAAATTAGTCGGGTAAATAGTGGTTAATTGCCATGCTAAAAAAGCCCCGGCTAAACCAGCGATCGCACCGCCTAACATCAAAGATTGTAACTTATACCAAAAGACATTTTTTCCCAAAGCCCGGGGAATTTCTTCATCTTCCCGAATCGCTTTGAGGATGCGTCCCCAAGGCGATCGCAAAAGTAATTCTAAACCAGTATAAACGAGAGCGAGGAGTATTAAAACTACCACCATCAGCCCCGCTTTGTAATTATAATCATTCAAGGCAATTACACCGTTTATATACAGAAAAAGCAGTATTATCGCCCCTAACAACCCCCAAAAGATTAAAGCTCTCTTTTGCGTCGGTTGATAGCTTTTACCGCTAATTTGCCCCGCTTCGCGCCATTGTCGTTGCAGATTGCGCCCCAATTGCCAGAGAGCAAAGATAGCAAGCAGGGTAAACAGGGCAATAATTAATAATTTGACGGGAAAACTGGGATTTATATCCAAAGGTAGGGGA
>NZ_JASJFG010000305.1:0-6794 GCF_030065375.1 Microcystis sp. M49636_WE2
AAAATTCGCCGACAAATTGGCTATATTTTTCAGTCACATAATTTACTAAAATTCCTCACAGCGAAACAAAACGTAAGGATGTCTTTGGAACTGCACGAGGAGTTTTTAGAACAAGATCTCGATCAAAAAGCGGCGGCAATTTTGGAGTCAGTCGGTTTAGGCAACCGCGTTGATTATTATCCCCACGATCTATCGGGGGGACAAAAACAACGGGTTGCGATCGCTCGCGCCCTCGTCAGTCATCCCAAATTAGTCCTCGCCGATGAACCGACCGCGGCCTTAGATAAACAATCCGGGCGCGATGTGGTGGAAATCATGCAGAAATTGGCAAAAGAACAAGGTTGCACGATTTTACTTGTCACCCACGATAACCGGATTCTCGACATCGCCGATCGCATTGTCAATATGGAGGATGGTCGTTTAGGCGATTAACTGCCCAAAAATTACTTGCCAAAAATCGGCCTTTCATGTTAGACTAAAATAATGTCATCTTGGAGAGGTGGCAGAGTGGTCGAATGCGGCAGATTGCTAATCTGTTGTACGAATCGTAAGACCGTACCGAGGGTTCGAATCCCTCCCTCTCCGTCTTCTTTCGGTATTTTCGATGACTGCTCGCCAAGATTATTTCTGCTCCGTATATGGTCCGGTTGCCTCTTGGCGTTTCGGCAGTTCCTTGGGCATCGATCCGATTGGTTTAGTTTCTACCTGTTCCTTTAACTGTGCTTACTGTCAGTTAGGAGAAATTGAGCAAAAAACCGAGCAACGAAGAGTTTTTATCACCAGCAAACAAATTAGCAGGGATTTAAGTGCCTTTGCCCCCTGGGACGTGGATATAGTCACTCTCAGTGGTAGCGGGGAACCCACCCTCGCCCTCAATTTAGGGGAAATAATGGCCACCGTCAAGGAAATAACCGAGCGGCCGGTGGCGGTCTTAACCAATAGTACCCTTTTGGGAGATGCCCAAGTGCGTCAAGACTTGAGCAAAGCTGATATCGTCGCCGCTAAAATCGATGCTGTTTCCGAGGCCCAATGGCGACGGGTTAACCGTCCGGTCTCCGGTCTGGATTGGCAGGAGCTTTGGTGGGGATTAAGACAATTTCGCCAAGAATGGTCGGGAAAACTAGCAATTCAAACCATGCTACTGGCCTCTTGGTCGCCCCAAGATCAAGACCGATACATCGATTTGATGCAACAGCTACAACCGGATGAAATTCAACTTAACACCCCGACCCGTCCCCGGGCAAGACAAAGACAATTAGAAACCCGTGGTAATAATCCCCTCAGCGCGGGCGACGGAATGCAAATTCTCAAACCCGTAAACGCTGAAATATTGGCGATTTGGGCGGAAAAAATCGCCACGGCCACGGGAATTACCGTGCGCTGTGTGCCGCTTACCGCCACAGGTCTCTAGGGCTTCGGCCGGGGTTTTTCTTCTTTCGGCTTGATATTAAAATAAGCCTCCATTACCTGACGTACCATAGGTGCGGCCACTTTACCACCACCACCGCCGGAATGTTCCGCAAAGGCGACCACGACAATTTCGGGCTTATCAAAAGGCGCGAAAGCTCCAAACCAAGCGTGGGACTTGCCTGGAGGTGCTTCTGCTGTGCCGCTTTTGCCCGCTACAGGCGGTAAAGCGGGGTCTGATAGGGCCCGACCGGTTCCTTCCGCTACCACGGCTCTCAGGGACTTTCTCAGGGTGTCTAGGGTGCTAGGTTTCATGTTCAAAGACTTGCGCCATTCCTTAACATCCCGGGCATCCTGTAAAAGGTGCGGTTTCACCAAAAAACCGCCGTTAGCGGGGACAGCAAACATCACAGCTACCTGTAGGGGAGTCGCTAGGGTAAATCCTTGACCGATCGACATATTAATCGTATCCCCTACCGACCAATCCCAGTTTTTAAAATTACGCAGTTTCCAATCGCGATCGGCAATTAACCCCGGAGTTTCTTCCGCTAATTCTATCCCAGTTTTCTGACCGAAACCGTAGCGCCGAGCCGTGGCAATTAAAGTCGGTCCCCCCACTCCGCGACCAATTTGACCGTGAAAAGTGTTACTACTCATGGCCATGGCCCGGACAAAACCGATCGGACCAAAACCGGCGTGATTCCATTCCCCGAAAGCTGTCCCCCCCACATAAAGGGCAGCAAAGGTATTTAAGACCGTATTGGGGGGAAATTTACCCGATTCCATGCCAGCAGTGGCAGTGACGACTTTAAAGGTGGAAGCGGGGGGGAATCCTTGCAGAGCGCGGTTAACAAACGGGTTGCCCTCCGCTTGTAGTTTTTTCCAAGTGGCGGTGGTAATTGGGGCCGAGAAAACATTAGGATCAAAACTAGGATAACTGACCATGGCCCGCACGGAACCATCCCGGGGATCGATCGCCACGATCGCACCCTTGCGTTTTCCTAAAGCGGCCTCGGCGGCTTTTTGGAGTTTTAAATCTAGTGTCAGGGTGACATCTTGCCCCGGTTTAGCAATTTTTTGGCCGAGAATTTGGATTACTTGTCCCGATCCGTTGACCTCTAACTGCATTCCCCCCCATTCTCCCCGCAATTTTGACTCGTAGGCGGCTTCTACACCCATTTTACCGACGACATCTCCCAATCGGTAGCCCTGTCGTCTTTTGGCTTGATATTCCTCCGGGGTTAGTTCCCCGGTATAACCGAGAATATGCGCCCCGATTTTACCATTGGGATAGTAGCGCACTGATTCCACGTCCACTTCAATGCCGGTTAATTCGTCTTTGTATTCCTCTAGGGCGATAATTTGGGCCGGAGTTAAACCCCTAGCGATGCGGATCAGGGTGGAGGGGTTTTCGTCCGCTTCGTTAATGCGTTTTTCTAGGTCGCTTCTGGGAATGCCTAAAATACTGGCTAAACGGTCAAGATTGAGTTTTTGGGCGGGATTACGCTGGGATTTTGGCCAAATATAGGCCGCATGGGTTAAACGGGCCGTGGCCAAAACTTTGCCATTGCGATCGAATAAGTTGCCCCGGACTGGGGGTTTGGGAAGAATGCGAATCCGGTTATTTTCTGCCCTTTCTCGGTTAATTTGTCCTTGCTGCAGTTGTAAATAGGCCAAGCGCGAGCCAACTCCTCCTAGCAGGACAAGGCTAATTAAGCCCATAATTAGCCATGACTGACGCTGACGACCGACTAGACGCTCTTTATCTTTGATTTTATTCTGTAATTTATTCGGCGCTGGCCGCGTCGGCGAGGTGAGCGTTTTTTTCCGTTTCAGTTTGACTTTGGTTTTTGATAGGAGTCCGCTATTACGCATTTGCTTAAAGTTAAAAATTTAAAAGTTATTAGTCATCAGTTAGGGACTTGCGTGGGAATAATATCCCAGCCGGAAAATCGCTCTGTAGAAGAATTAGACCAGCCAGATGGCACATTATCAAAGCGCAAGTCCCTAACATCTCGAAGGCTCTCGCCCTACTTAGGGTGATCAGCAAACCTGAGCGATCGGAGGGCGCAAGCTTTGCGCCCCTACAGTAACGGATTTTGTCCACAATGTAGGGGCGAACTGCGTTCGCCCAAAAGGTACATTATCAAAGCGCAAGTCCCTTATCAGATTTGAGTTCTAAGTGAGTAGTTTTAAATAGCACTTTCCTGATGTCTTTTCACTGTTCACTGGACGGCTACGCCGTGCCTTTGGCAACACTGAAAAGGACGCAATACTAGGTGATTTAGCTCCTCTGTTTACTAAAGTTCAGGGTATCTGCAATATATCTTAACAAAATCGGAGTAAATACTGGGAGTGGAAGGAACCACTCCAGACACAGAGGACACAAAGATTGATCGCTTCTATAGTAAGTTAAAGAGAGCCAGAAAACTGGCGCAGACATATAGTTAAGAGTTTGTCAAGTGTTTCTTAACTATGTTCAAAATGTAATCACACTGCGGATAGAATCCCCTTGGCGCATCAGGTCAAAGGCCTCGTTAATTCTTGCCAGAGGTAGAACGTGGGTGATTAAATCATCAATGTTAATCTTGCCGTCCATGTACCAATCGACTAATTTTGGTACATCTGTACGACCTCTCGCTCCACCAAAAGCCGTACCTTTCCAGACCCGTCCGGTGACTAATTGAAAAGGACGGGTACTAATTTCCTGGCCGGCCCCGGCTACACCGATAATAGTGGCAACACCCCAACCTTTATGGCAACATTCCAAAGCTTGACGCATAATCTGGACATTGCCGATACACTCAAAACTATAATCGGCCCCACCCTTAGTTAAATCCACCAGATAGGCCACTAAATCCCCCTCGATTTCTTGGGGATTAACAAAATGAGTCATCCCGAATTTGGTCGCTAAAGCTTGTTTCTGGGGATTGATATCGACCCCGACAATCATATCGGCCCCCACCAAACGGGCCCCTTGAATAACATTTAAACCGATACCTCCCAGACCAAAAACCACCACTTTTGCCCCCGGTTCCACTTTAGCGGTATTAATCACCGCACCGATACCTGTAGTGACTCCGCAGCCGATATAACAGACTTTTTCAAAGGGAGCATCGGGGCGAATCTTGGCTAGGGAAATCTCCGGCAGTACGGTATAGTTAGAAAAAGTCGAGGTTCCCATGTAGTGATAAAGAGGCTGACCATCGAGGGAAAAACGACTGGTTCCATCTGGCATTACTCCCCGACCTTGGGTAAGACGAATTGCTTGACAGAGATTGGTTTTAAAGCTGAGACAGTATTCGCACTGACGACATTCGGGAATGTATAGGGGAATAACATGATCCCCCACTTTCAGGCTAGTGACACCTTTTCCCACTTCTACCACGATTCCGGCCCCCTCATGGCCTAAAATTGAGGGAAATAAGCCTTCAGGATCGGACCCAGAGAGAGTATAGGCATCGGTGTGACAAACTCCCGTGGCTTTGATTTCTACTAACACTTCCCCCGCTTGCGGTGCTGCTAATTTTACCGTTTCAATAGTTAGGGGTTTTCCCGCTTCTAGGGCAACTGCCGCTCGAACATCCATAGGCTAAAAGCAATAGGTTTTTCCCAGTATAATAGCGTTAAACTGCTGAAGAGTTGTAATAGAACAATTCTAAACTTATCTCTATGTTAGTCCTCACCATCCGCGAAGAAGGAATTAACGATGGTGGCTTTACTGCTACTCTCAATTTTGATAGCGGTAACAGCTACCCAATTACGGTTACTGACCCCTTTACTAACCAAGAAGAAAAAGACCTAGAATGGTACTTTGAGGAATGGTTAGTATTTCCGACGCTAGAGACGGATAAGGCGCAAAAAGCCGCCAACAGTGTCCAAAACTATGGCGAAAACCTATTTAAACAGGTTTTCCAGAGTAATTTAAATGCTTATGGGGAATATCGAGACTTGCGAAAGCAGTTAAGTCAACTGCAAATTATCATCGAAAGTCAGTCGCCAGAATTTCAAGCTTTACATTGGGAAGCGCTGAAAGATCCTGATTTACCGCGTCCCTTTTCTATAGATTGTATCATCTCCCGCCAGCGTCGAGGGGCTACAGTTGTCCCGGTGCAAATGGCCACTTATCCTACTATCAATCTTCTGGTGGTGATTGCGCGTCCTAATGAGGAATCTGATGTTAACTATCGCACGATTTCCCGTCCTTTAGTAGAACTGGTAAATAGTAGTGAAATACCGGTAAAAATTGATATTTTGCGTCCCGGAACTTATGAATCACTAACCAGACATCTGGATGAGAAGGGAGAAGGATACTATCATGTTATTCATTTCGATGTTCATGGCGGATTAATGGAATATGAACAGTACCAAAGACAGGTTCACGGGGATTCTTGGCGCTATCAAAGGGGATGGGGACTGGAGGATTTAGCAGAATATGAGGGAGTAAAAGCTTTTCTGTTTCTGGAAGGAGAAGAAAAAGGTCAAGCGACTCCGGTAGAAGCGACGGAATTGGCGAATTTACTCACTGGGAAAAATATCCCTATTTGTATTCTCAATGCTTGTCAGTCAGCAAAGCAAATTTCCCAGGAATCAGAAGACTATCGGGAAACCAGTTTAGGGAGTCGTTTAATGACTGCGGGAATGCAAGCAGTGGTGGCGATGGGATATTCGGTGACGGTTTCTGCAGCTAAGTTGATGATGAAACCAATTTATCAGCAATTATTGAACGGAAAAGACCTAACGGAAGCGATGCGAAAGGGACGGTTAGAGTTATTCAATAATAAGCAACGCCGCGCCTATTATAACACGAGAATAGATTTAGAAGATTGGTTATTACCGGTGATTTATTGTCGCGGTAAAATTAATCTCAATTTGCGTCCATTTACTCCAGAAGAGGAGGAAAAATACTGGGAACATATCGGCAATCAATATGTCTTTCCCTTACCAGAATACGGCTTTGTCGGCAGGGATTTAGAGATTCTCAAGATGGAAAAGGCGCTGCTGAAACATAATATCCTTTTACTCAAAGGAATGGGAGGGACAGGAAAAACTACTTTACTCAATTATCTACGAGAATGGTGGCAGAAAACCAACTGGGCGACCCATATTTTCTATTTTGGTTATGATATAAAAGCTTGGACTTTAGAACAGATTGTTTATGAAATCGGTCAGGGAATTTATAATCGCTTTGAACAGGCGAGTTTCCAAGCGATGAACCTGAAAGCGCGAGTAAGGAAACTAGAGCAAAAACTCCGCAGTGAGGCGTATATTCTCATTTTAGATAATCTGGAGTCGGTGACGGGACAACCGTTAGCAATTCAGAATACTTTACCGGAGAATGAAAGGGAAGCAATCGCCGAATTTCTCAAGAATTTGGTCGGGGGAAA
>NZ_JASJFG010000803.1:0-1949 GCF_030065375.1 Microcystis sp. M49636_WE2
AGAATATACTTTAGCTGAGGACTTTTACTTAAGAATTTTATCTTGGCGTGAACAATTAGCTTACATCTGGCACGATTTAGGATATTTATACTATATAATTAACCGACTAACAGAATCTTTTAACTGTTTGGCACGAGCCATCAACTTAGAGGAAAATCAAGCCTTATATCATTATACTATGGCCATGGTGCTAGAAAAACAATCCCGTTTAGATATAGCTTTATCAGCTTATCAAAAAGCGATTGATCTCAAGGATAATTTTCTCGATGCTTATAACAAACTGGGCAATTTATTTTATAAACTAGGGCAGCTAGAGTCAGCCGAAAAATTCTATCAGCAGGGAATTAATAAACAGGGTGATTTTTATCCTTTCTATATCAATTTAGGCAATGTCTATTTAGTTAAACAAGCTTGGACAGAGGCAAAAAATGCTTATAAAACGGCTCAACAACTGGCAGGAGATAGAGGAGAAATTAGTCAAAATCTCTCCCTTTGGGAAATTCTGCAAGCTGACCAAAAAAGAGCAAATCTTTATTCAGGTGATTATTTTTATCAAAGAAAAATCTATCAATTAGCATTAAACTATTATCAAAAATTATTAGCAATTAAAATAGAGGAGAGCAATTTTTATTTAAACTGCGCCCATTGCTATCTCATTCTTAAAGAAGAAAAACAAGCTTTGGAAGTGTATAAAAAAGGCATTGCCTATCATCCAGAAAATATTGATTTACATTTGCGCCTAATTTGGTTACTACAAAATAATTATCCGATCGAGGTGGCAATTCAAGCAACTAAATCGGCTTTAGAGTATCTTCCCGATCACCTATCTCTGAAGTTAGAATTAATGCGGTTAATGCCAATAGTTTACACAACTCAAGCCGATATTATGCAATATCGATCAAACTACGAGAAACAGTTAGATAATATCTTATCCAATCTTGATTTAACTACTACTAATCAACAACAGGATGCTTGGAAAAGTATTGGATTAAGAACTAACTTTTATCTTCAATATCAAGCTAAAAATGATTTAGAACTACAAAAAAAATATGGAGAATTGGTTTGTAAAATTGCCTCGGTTAACTTTCCTAATTGGGTGAAAAACCTAACCATGCCTACGGGAAAAATCCGCCTTGGCTATATTTCTGCTCACTTGCGTCATCACACAGTAGCGAAACTGTTTCAAGGATGGTTGCAGTGGCGAAATCGAGAGCAATTTGAAATTTACTGTTATGGAATAGATATTAATAACACCTGGGATAATTTTACCAAACAATATCAAGAGCAAAGTGATTATTTTTATCAATTTGATAATCTGGTCAATATAGGAAGAATTGCTCAACATATTTTAGATAATCAGTTACATATTCTGGTTTATTTAGATATTGGTATGGATGCTCGCACTACCCAACTAGCAGCATTGCGTTTAGCTCCAGTACAATGTGTAACTTGGGGCCATCCAATCACCTCAGGATTACCAACCCTTGATTATTTTATCTCCAGTGAATTAATGGAACCCACGGAGGGAGATAATCACTACAGTGAAAAATTAATTCGCTTATCTAATTTAGGTATTGCCTATGCTAAACCCTCGCTTCCTCCCCAGAGAAAAACTCGTTTAGAGATGGGATTAGCCGAGGATAAAATCATCTATTTAAACTGTCAGAGTTTATTTAAATATCTGCCAGAAAATGACGATATTTTTCCTAGAATTGCCCGACAAGTTCCCCACAGCCACTTTATTTTTATCTGTCATCGTAGCGAATTTGTGACCCATTGCTTTCAGTCGAGATTAAGTCAAGCTTTTGATAAGTATGGACTCAATTGGCAAGATTACGGGGTAATGATGCCACAATTAGAACAAAATGATTATTTTCAGCTTAACTTATTAGCAGACATCTATTTAGATAACTTAAGTTGGTCGGGGGGAAATACCACCTTAGAAGCAA
>NZ_JASJFG010000724.1:0-2348 GCF_030065375.1 Microcystis sp. M49636_WE2
GATTAAAATGTTAGTGGCAAAAGCTCCTTCGAGAACGGCATTGGTAAAGTTGGCTTTGGTTAAACGGGCCGATTCTAAATCCACATTTCTCATATTGGCATCGCTAAAGTCGGCCCCCTCCAAGTTGGCAGAAAAAAAGCGCACTCCTTCCAGATTGGCATGACTGAAGTTACTACCGCGCAGATTAGAGTGATCGAAGGTGGAATCGCGCAAATCCTGCCCCGCAAAGTCATTATCGGTCAAATTACGGTTATTATAACTTAGGGCTTGGGCCGGAGCCAAGGAGAATAATAATACTAATATACTAGCAAACAAGGTTAGTAGAGTTTTGCGAGAAAATTGCGCCATATTGCCACCTGATCAATCAACCTTTTCTATAATAAGCTGTACTGGATTTAAACCGCATATCGGGAATTTTAGTACAAATGCTCGAACTAGCCGCCCCCCTATAGTTTCTAAACAGGATTTATACCAAATCCGTTTTTAATAGTGTGATTAACTCCCAAGTTATGAATTGTTTCTCCCCGCTCCGCTCTCCCCACCTCCCCCCGCAACCCGCACGAAGTGGTCTTCCCTCTACCTAATTCATAATTCATAATTCATAATTCCCGCTCCCCTATAGTTTCTACACAGGATTTATGATCATTACCCGGCACTCGTTGACAATTATCCCCGGATTTACCAAGGGCGATCGATCTGCTAGATTTTTGATGTTGGATATCTTAGATAGATATGGCTGGTCATAGTAAATGGGCAAATATTAAACGACAAAAAGCCCGGGTTGATGCCAAAAAAGGGCAAACTTTCACCCAGTTATCCCGGGCCATTATCGTGGCTACCCGTAACGGTGTTCCCGATCCGGCGGGCAATTTTCAGCTACGCACGGCGATCGAAAAAGCCAAGGCGGCCGGTATTCCTAATGACAATATCGAAAGAGCGATCGCTAAAGGGGCGGGAACTTGGGAAAATGACTCAGCTTTTGAGGAAATTCGCTACGAGGGTTATGGTCCCGGGGGTGTGGCGATCCTGATCGAAGCACTGACCGATAATCGCAATCGCACGGCTGCGGATCTGCGGGCGGCTTTTAGCAAAAATGGCGGTAATTTAGGTGAAACGGGCTGTGTAGGCTGGATGTTTGACCATAAGGGGGTAATTCGTCTTGAGGGAACTATTGATGAGGATAAGCTTTTAGAAGCTTCCCTAGAGGGCCAGGCCCAATCCTACGAGTTTTTTGACAGTGCGGAGGAAGGTCAAGGAGCAGAAGTGTTTACTGAGGTGTCTAACCTGGAGAGATTGAATAAGGTTCTGCAAGCAGCGGGATTTAAGGTCAAAGAAGCAGAATTACGCTGGATTCCCACTAATACCCTAGAAGTGAGCGATCGAGACCAGGCCCGTTTTTTATTCAAGTTAATCGACACCCTAGAATCCCTCGATGATGTGCAATCGGTAACGGCTAATTTTGATTTAGTCGAGGAGTTGATGTTACTGGATCTGTGACCCTAAATTCCTAGACTGCTCACTGATTCTGGGCCCAATCAAGAAATAATCTGTCCCCAAAATCGCGTAAAAATTCGGGTTCCGTAAAAATCGATCGCTCTTGCCATGATTTTTAACCTTTGACACACATCACCTGCTTGAGAGTGGCGACAATTTCCACTAGATCAGCCTGTTGATTCATCACCTGTTGGATCGGTTTATAAGCTCCCGGAATCTCATCAATAACGCCCTCATCTTTGCGGCATTCAACCCCTTCGGTTTGGGCGATTAAATCATCAAGAGTAAAGGTTTTTTTAGCCAGATTTCTCGACATCAAACGCCCGGCCCCGTGGGAACAGGAACAGAAGCTATTATGTTCTCCTTTACCTTTAACAATATAAGATTGCGCTCCCATGGAACCGGGGATAATACCATAATCGGTTTCTCTGGCGCGGACGGCTCCTTTTCGGGTGACATAAACCTCCTCCCCAAAATGAATTTCTTTTTCGGCATAATTGTGATGACAATTAACTACTAAGAGGGGTTTAGTTGGTTTGCCTCCCGCTAGATGTTTTTCAACAATGCGTTTAAATCTAGCCATCATAATTTCCCGATTATAACGGGCATATTCCTGGGCCCATTGTAGGTCATGCCAGTAGGCGGTAAATTCTTCTGTACCGGCGACAAAGTAGGCCAAATCGAGGTCGGGTAATTTACATTCTGCTAGTTTGGCTAACTCTTTGGCCGTATCAATATGACATTGGGCCAGTTGATTACCAATACCTCTAGAACCGGAATGGAGCATTAACCAAACTTGATTGTCTGTATCTAAACAAATTTCGATAAAGTGATTACCACCCCCCAGAGAACCC
>NZ_JASJFG010000600.1:0-1397 GCF_030065375.1 Microcystis sp. M49636_WE2
AAATTGTTATTATTATCCCGATATTGCGGTGGTTTGTGACGAGAGAGAGATTAACAATACCGATGATTTTATTCTCTATCCCGTTCTGATTATTGAAGTATTATCGAAATCTACGGAATCCTTTGATAGGGGTGATAAATTCAGCGATTATCAAACCTGTCCCACCCTAAAAGAATACATTCTTATTCATCAAAACCAGATGAAAATTGAATGTCACCGTCGCGAGGATTCGGGAGTTTGGAAAGAACAGATCTATGAAGCGGAAGATGAGGTAGAATTTACCAGTGTAGGATTCCGGGGATCGATCGCTTCTATCTATCGCAAAGTCCCCGGTTTGGTATGATTACAATTCTTTTTTGACATCGCACTTTTATGTCCCTAATTCTCTAAAGCTTCAAATTGACGTAAAGCAAGACTAGAACCTTGATTCCAGCCTAATTCAACATAATAGGGGAAAAGTTTCTTGATATTTATATCGGGAAAGAGACGACTATTTTCACTTTCTTGATAACCGTCTTCTCTGAACAGATATATTTTTAATTCTTCCCGACGATAAACCCACAATTCGGGGATTTTTAGCAATTGATAAGCCTCTACATCAGTCAGAGAAGTAAAGTCCACTTCTATAGCTAAATCGGGAGGAGGATCGACAGTTAAATCAATTCTCTCTTTGCCTAAAATTGCCTGTCTATTATCAATATAAAAACAGGTATCTGGTTCTACTCCCGCTTCTCCCGGAATTTTCAAGGTAATTGGATCAAAACATTCCCAGTCTTTGCCTTGACGACGAAGGATAATTTTTACTAAATCACTTAAAAGATTGATACGTTTGCCATGACTTGGTAAGGGAGACATAAGCCGAATTTCTTGCGTTTTGCAATTAAAATAGAGTTTGGGATAGGTTTTTTGGAGACGTAAACTCAGCAATCTTTGGTAATCTTCCCAAGTCTGATGGGGAAAAATAACTTGACTGCCCGGAGATAAAGATAAAGTATTTTCGTTGAGAGTAATTAGTAGCATTTTGGTAATTATCCTTGATTTTTTGCTGTTATCTCTTATTTTTTTTGGCTGAGGAGACTTCTAAAACTGCTTTCGGGTAGGCAATGCGTTGATGGTGGAATTGTTGCCAAACTTGCACAAAAATCTCGGCAATAATTGGTAATTCCTCCTGACGAATACCACTATCTACTAATTGTTGCTCGCGCCATCGGGCCTGAAAAATCTTTTTGATCATATCCATGGCTTGTTCTGGGGAGGCCTCCTTCAGCGATCGCAAAGCGGCCTCGCTACTATCGGCTAACATGACGATCGCCGTTTCTCGCGATTGGGGAATCGGACCATCGTAGCGAAAAGCCGCCTCATCGACGAATTCTTGACCATTTTGGGCGGATTTTTGC
>NZ_JASJFG010000886.1:0-1563 GCF_030065375.1 Microcystis sp. M49636_WE2
AGATGGAAAACCATTGGGAGAGAGAAACCCTAAAGGTTTATTAGATGATTATGTGAAGTTTATTCGCTTTGCTCAGTATCGGGTAGCGGAAACTGGTTATGGAGTTGTGGCGTTAATTACAAATCATGGTTATTTGGATAACCCAACTTTTCGGGGAATGCGTCAAAATTTGATGCAGACTTTTGATGAGATTTATGTTTTAGATTTGCATGGGAATAGTAAGAAAAAAGAAGTTTGTCCCGACGGTTCACCAGATCAAAATGTGTTTGATATTCAGCAAGGGGTAGCGATTGCGTTTTTTATTAAGTATCAAGATAGTCAGCAAGATTTAGCCAAGGTTTATCATGCTGATTTGTGGGGGGTTAGAGAGGTGAAAGAGCATAAGGAGTTAGTTGGAGGTAAGTATTATTGGTTAGATGAAAATGATATTAGTTCAACTGAATGGGAAATTATAAATCCCAAATCAGATTTTTACCTATTTAATCCTCAGAGCAAAGTCTCATCTGATGAATATCAAAAATATTGGGAACTTGATACAATCATGTTGACAAAGGGTTCTGGCATCAAAACCCATAGAGATCACTTTGTCTATGATTTTGATAAATCTAAATTAATCGAGCGAATCAATGACTTTAGAAATACACTTATAAATGATTCAGAAATAAAAAATAAATATAAGTTGGAAGACAGTTTAGATTGGAATTTAAATCAAAAGAGAAAATCTTTTACATCTGAATCTAATTGGCAATCTTATTTCACTCAATGTTTATATAGACCTCTTGATATTAGACCTTATTATCATCATGATGCTTTAGTAAATCGGTTGAGGCATGAAATAATTCAGCATACGATGAATAAGAATAACATTAGTATAGGTATAGGTCGCCAAGGAATTGCGGTTAATGATCCTGAATGGGCCTTGATTACTGTTTTTGAGAATGCCATTGATACTAATATTTTTAGAAGAGGTGGAGTTAATATTTTTCCCCTTTATCTTTACCCAACCAATACCCCAACCCTATTTGAAACAGAAGCAACCAACTCGCCAAATGGTCGCCGTCCCAATCTAGCGCCTGAATTTATTAAGGAACTTTCGGCAAAACTTGACTTAGAATTTATCAGTGATGGCAAAGGAGACAAAAAGAAAACCTTTGGACCAGAAGACATTTTTAACTATATCTATGCTGTCTTTCACTCTCCCCAATATCGCCAACGTTACGCCGAATTTTTAAAAATAGACTTTCCTCGTGTTCCCCTAACCAGTAATCAAGAATTATTCTGGGAATTAGTCAAAAAAGGTGACAGATTAGTACATTTACACCTAATGAAAGCAACGGGAAAAGAAATTAGTAGCTATCCCGTGGCGGGTTCTAATCTAGTAGAACAGGTGAAATATGACGAAAATAAACAACAAATTTCGATTAATTCTGACCAGTATTTTGCGGGGATTCCGCCTCAAATTTGGAACTTTTATATCGGCGGTTATCAAGTGTGTCAGAAGTGGCTAAAAGACCGCAAAGGTCGCCACCTTAGCTACGATGACCTAGAACATTATCAACAAAT
>NZ_JASJFG010000161.1:0-1603 GCF_030065375.1 Microcystis sp. M49636_WE2
CCGAGGATTCAGGAAAAAGCGACCCAAAAACAAGCGATTGTAGTTGATAGTCCTACACTATAATACTTTTGTTCTGGATGTTGAGAAAAAAGCATAAACTTAACATCATACCAAAGAATGAATTAACTTTGAACCTTTAGGGGATTGCCCGCGTCTAAAAGCGCAGGATACAATCAAAGAAATTCCGATCAAACTCATACCGACTTCAGATAAGCCAGACTCACCCGCGAGTCGGAATAGTAACAGACTTTTTCTGTGTCAAGGAGTCACCACCAAACCAATGCCCACCGCAAAAACCAACCAAACTCAATCACAGCCCACCCTCAATGCCGATATGGTGCGTACCTATCTGCACGAAATTGGGCGAGTTCCCCTCCTAACTCACGAACAAGAAATTATTTACGGCAAACAAGTCCAACGGATGATGAGCCTGTTAGAAGCGAAAGAAGCACTATCGAAGCAATTAGGACGGGAACCAGATCGCTTGGAGTGGGCGGATTCGGTGAATTTAAGCGAAAATGAACTGGATCGCGCCTTGAAAACCGGCGATCGAGCTAAACGGAAAATGATTGAAGCTAACCTCCGCTTGGTGGTTGCGATCGCCAAAAAATATCAAAAGCGGAACATGGAATTCCTAGATCTAATTCAAGAGGGTAGTCTGGGATTAGAAAGAGGTGTAGAGAAATTTGATCCCACCAAAGGTTATAAATTTTCTACCTATGCCTACTGGTGGATTCGGCAAGCGATTACTCGTGCGATCGCTCAACAGGCCCGCACCATTCGTTTACCCATCCATATCACCGAAAAACTGAATAAAATCAAAAGAACCCAGCGCGAACTCGCCCAAAAACTGGGGAGAAGTGCCACTCCTGCCGAGATTGGCCTGGAATTAGAGCTAGAACCCGCTCAAATCCGCGAATATCTCAGTATGGCCCGTCAACCCATCTCCCTTGATGTGCGCGTCGGCGATAACCAAGATACGGAATTGTCGGAATTATTAGAAGATAGCGGAGTTTCTCCCGATACCTTCATCACCCAAGAGTTATTACGGCAAGACTTAGCCAATCTCCTGGCCGAATTAACTCCCCAACAACGGGAAGTGATTACTCTCCGTTTCGGTTTAACCGATGGTAAAGAGTTATCCTTAGCCAAAATTGGTCAGAGAATGAACATCAGTCGGGAACGAGTGCGACAATTAGAACACCAGGCCTTGGCTCATTTACGCCGTCGCCGGGCTAATGTCAAGGAATATATTGTCGCTAGTTAGTAAAATTAGCAAATAACCCAGAAGGAGAGCGCAAGCTCTCTTTTTTTTCGGTTTAATTAATATAGAATCCCGATTAGTTTTCACCTGTGGCAGTTCCGTCATGACTAGATCGACAGAAACAGCGACCCTAACATTATACGAAGAAGATTTTTATCTCTGGCTAAAAACCACGGCAGAACAATTAAAAAAAGGCCGGTTTGCCGAGGTGGATTTAGACAACTTAATTGAGGAGATTGAATCGATGGGGAGAAGTGAAAGACACGCGCTCAAAAGTCTTTTAACTCGTCTCCTAGAACATTTACTCAAATTAACTTACTGGCAATCGGAAAGAGACCG
>NZ_JASJFG010000928.1:0-2298 GCF_030065375.1 Microcystis sp. M49636_WE2
CTTCAGCGACGTTTCGGTGAAATACCCCAGAATCTAGAAGAAACCATCCGTAACCTTCCTGTGGAGCGGTTAGAAGACTTAGGACTCGCTTTATTAGACTTTGACACTTTGACAGATTTAGATAACTGGTTGCATCCGTGAACAATAGCGAGCGCATTATCCATCCTTGATTATTCTATCGTCAAGGGGTCCACATCGATCGCCATACTTACCTTGGGTAAAACTAAGCTTTTCAAAGGACGAAAAAGATCACCGATATCAGCCTTTTCTCCCGATAATTTTAACAGAATTTGCCAGCGATAACGGTTAGCCACGCGCATAATTGTTGCGGGTGCAGGTCCCAAAATATCCCAATCGGAACCCAAATTATTAACACATTCCTCCGCAACATTTTCGGCACTTTTCTGCACTGCTTCCCCATCTAAACCACTAAAGCGAATTAAGACTAAACTGCCGTAGGGAGGATAATTTAAGCTCTCTCTCTGCATTAATTCCGTCTCGACAAAACCCTCATAATCGTGGGTTTGTACTGCTCTAATCACAGGATGTTCAGGGGTATAGGTTTGGATAATTACCTTTCCTTCTCTTTCTCCCCTTCCTGCTCTCCCTGCTACTTGAGTTAGGGTTTGAAAAGCGCGTTCGGAGGCGCGATAATCAGAGTGATAAAGTAAACCATCGGCAGCCATAATTCCCACTAAAGTAACTCGCTCGATATCTAATCCTTTGGTGAGCATTTGGGTTCCAACTAGGACATCGAATTCACCATCAGTAAATAGTTTTAATAGTTCCCGGGGAGCATTTTTGTTGCGGGTGGTATCACTATCAAAACGCAAGCAGCGCAAATCGGGAAATTCTTTGGTTAATTCTTGGGTGACTCGCTGAGTGCCAGTGCCGAAAAATTTCAGATAGGGAGAACCGCATTCAGGACATTGTTTTGGATGAATGCGACCATAGTTACAGTAGTGACAGCGTAGTAATTCTTGCGCTCCCGGTTCGGTGTGGTGATAGGAGAGGGAGACATCACAGTGGGGACACTCTAGCACATAACCGCAACTTCGGCAAGATACAAAGGTACTATGTCCGCGGCGACTGACGAATAAAATTGCCTGTTCTCCCTTGTCGCGCAGGGTTTCCAGAGATGAACGCAGGGATTGACTAAACAGGGAACGATTGCCTCGTTGCAATTCCCTTCGCATATCGACGATTTCCACCCGCGGTAAGGGGCGATTTTGGATGCGATCGGGCAAAGATAGGTAAAGACTGGGATTAACTTGGGATTCTAGCCATGTTTCTAGGGATGGTGTCGCCGAGCCTAAAATTACGGGACAATGGTTTAATTGAGCGCGCCATTTAGCCACGGTACGCGCGTGATAGGTGGGGAGTAATTGGGTTTGTTTAAAGCTGCTATCGTGTTCTTCATCGAGGATAATCATGCCTAGATGGGGTAAAGGGGCAAAAATCGCCGATCGCGTCCCGATAATGACTTGCGGGGTTCCTGTCAACATCTGTCGCCAGGTATCGTATCTTTCTCCTTCCGAGAGGGCGCTATGATAAACATAGACTCGATCGCCAAAACGGGCCACAAAGCGATCGGTTAGTTGCGGTGTTAATCCAATTTCGGGGACTAAAACCAAGGCAGATTTACCCGCTGCCAGGACAGGTGCGATCGCCTGTAGATAAACTTCTGTTTTACCCGATCCTGTAACTCCGTGTAAGAGGACGCTTTCACCACCTTTCAGGGTTTGAATGGCTTCTAGGGCTTGTTTTTGACTAGAAGTGAGTGTTTTTGGTTGATCCCTGCTCATAATCGCCGAGGATAAGCGCAGAAATTCCCGATCCTCAATCACCACATAACCCTTGTCAATCAGCGGTTTAAAATGTTTTGTCCCCGCGAGTTGTGCCAATTCTGGCAGCCACATTTCTCCTCCCTGGTGGCGCAAGATTTCGACAATTTTGCGCTGATTTTCGGTTAAATCAGCGGGAAAGTCGGTTATTAGCAGGGTAATGGCTTTTTTTAGCTTAATATTAGGATTTTTGGGCGCTTCTAGATAGCTTTCTACCCAACCGCGCTTAACTAAGTCTCGGATACCGTAATTGGCATTTTTTACCTTTTCTTGCAGGTATTTCGCCGAATAATCGCCTTCTTTTTGATTTTTGAGCAGGGATAAAATCTGACGGGAGAGGGGAGTACAAAAAACTTCCGCACCGGGGGGAATCGCTTCTGGTTTTAATCTGATGCGACGTTGGGAACTTCGCAGTAAACCCGTAGGTAAAGCGACGCGAACAACGGTGATTAAA
>NZ_JASJFG010000552.1:0-2423 GCF_030065375.1 Microcystis sp. M49636_WE2
TCTCGATGATTTGCAATGGGCAGACTTGGCTAGTCTCCAGTTAATAGAATTAATTATGCTCGATGGCGATATGGACTATTTGTTTTTAATTGGCTCCTATCGCAGTAATGAAATTAATTCCACCCATCCCCTAACCGCTACCCTGGATAAATTAGAGCAGGGGGGCATAATTATCAATCAAGTTATTTTAAAACCTCTGGGGCTTGAACAGGTCAATCAGTTAATTGCAGAGACATTAAATCATTCACCAGAATATGTGCAATCTTTGGCCGCTTTAGTCTGGCAAAAAACCCACGGTAATCCTTTTTTTGTCAATGAATTTCTCAAAACCATCTACTGGGAAAATTTGCTATTTTTCCAACCGGGGCAGGAAACAACCACTAAAACCGACAATAATAGGGGCTATTGGCAATGGCATCTCGGTCAAATTCAAAGGATTGGCAGTACCGATAATCTGATTCAATTTATGATGGGCAAAATGCAGAAATTGCCTCCCGAAACCCAAGAAGTCTTAAGTTTAGCCGCTTGTCTTGGCTCAGAATTTAATTTAAATATTCTAGCAGTAATCTCTGAAAAATCACCCCCAGAACTTTTACCAATTTTAACTTCTAGTAGCGAAGCTGGTTTAATTATTCCCCTCTCAGAATTAGATGAACAATTACTCATTCAAGAATATAAATTTGCTCATGATCGCATTCAGCAAGGAGCTTACGCTCTCATCGAAGACAGCCAAAAATCTTTAATTCATTTAAAAATTGGTCGCCTACTTTGGCAGCATACTTCTGCCAAAGAATTATCGGAAAAGATTTTTAAAATAGTCGATCATTTCAATCTTGGTTATCAACTAATTAGCAAGGAAAAAGAACGGGAGTCAGTGGCTAACTTGAATTTACTAGCAGCCCAAAAGGCAAAAGCCGCTAATGCCCAAAATGGAGCCTTAAAATACATTAAAATCGCTCAAAAACTTCTCAAAAAATCAAGCTGGAAAAATAACTATCAACTGACTTTAGATATTTATTCTGAAGCCACAGAAATCGCCTATTTAAGTGGAGATTTTGAGCAGATGCAGTGCTGGGCTAATCTCGTGTTAAAACAGGCAAAAACCACCCTCGATAAAATCAAAGTTTATGAAGTAATCATCGAAGCTTATCACGCCCAAAATCAAGAACTAAAAGCGGTACAAATTGGCTTATCTGTCCTAAAAAGCTTTGATTTCGAGATTCCTGAATTCTTACAATCATCAGATATCCAAGAAGAACTCACTAAAACTCGGCAAAAATTAGCGGGTAAAAATATAGAAGATTTAATTACTTTACCGCCGATAAATGAGGAAAAAAAATTAGCAATAATGAAGATAGCAAGTGCTATATTTTCTCCTGTTTTTATTGCCGTCCCTCATCTCTTACCCATCCTAGTATCAAAACAGGTTAACTTATCAATTCAGTACGGCAACAGTTATCTAGCGGCTTTTACTTATGTCAATTATGGCTTAATTCTTTGTGGTCTTTTAGACGATTGGGAAACGGGTTATCAATTTGGAAAATTGGCTTTAAACATTGCTGATAAATTTCATACCAAAGCCCTGATGCCGAAAATAATTGCCGTCTTTTCCACCACTATTAGTATCTGGAAAGAACCGATTAAAAATTCCCTGTCCTTGTTAAAATCTTCCTATCAAACTGGTTTAGAAATGGGCGATCTCTACTACGGAACAACCTGCGCCTATCTTTACTGTTTTCATTCCGCCTTTATCGGACAGGAATTAACCGAATTAGCTAGAGAAATAGCTAACTATGATCTGGCTTTTGTTAAGCTCAAACAAGAAAACCCCCGCAACTATCTAAAAATCTACGGACAAACAGTTTTAAATCTGCTGGGACGCTCGGAAAATCCAGGTCTTTTAGAAGGACAATACTATCAAGAAACTCTTATGTTATCCTACCATCTAGAGGCTAATGATCTCTATGGTCTCTGTGCTTTATTTCTTAATAAATTATACCTTTGTTATCTATTTGGACAGTACGAACAAGCCATCGAAAATGCTAATCAAGCCCAAAATTATCTAGGGGGAGCTACCGCCACTTTCTTGATTTCTCTGCATAACTTCTATGATTCCCTCGCCCATTTAGCTATTTATAATCATCTGGACAATGACCAACAACAGCAAGTATTAGAACGGGTGACGAATAATCAGAAAAAGCTGTGGGAATGGGCTAATCAAGCACCCCCTAACTATCTCCATAAATTTTATTTAGTGCAAGCGGAAAAGGATCGGGTGCAGCAATCCTATCTAGAAGCCATAGAAAACTACGATCTAGCCATCGCTAAAGCCAAGGAAAATGAATACATTAATGAAGAGGCACTGGCTAACGAACTAGCGGCGAAATTCTATCTCGATTGGGGTAAAGTAAAAATTGCCAAAA
>NZ_JASJFG010000798.1:0-1708 GCF_030065375.1 Microcystis sp. M49636_WE2
CATATCACCCCTGATAATCAGATGACCCTATTTGATTTCGATCAGTGCGGTTATGGTTGGCGAGTTTTTGATATCGCTAAATTTCTGCAAGTTTCCCTACAATCCGGCTTAAATCGCCAGGTTCGCCATGGTTTCATCCAAGGTTACGATGAAACAGTACCTTTAACCGATGGCGAATTATCTTGTCTTCAGTATCTCACCCAAGCGGCCTATATTTGGTCTTGGTCAATTAGCTTAAATAATCTGCGTTTAACCGATTATAGTCGTCTCTGCGCCAATTATTTTAGTAGCCGTTTGGCCATTCTCAAACGTTTAAGAACCCAAGAATGGGAATTATTCTAAGCAGCCTTAATCCTGTTGGTGACAGCAGGCCCTAACTAACCAAGATCAACTTTCTTGCTGGTCAATGGCCAAACGAGGTATCGATCCCTGTATGCTGGTAAGTATAGATAATCACTAGGTAAAGACTTTCTTCTCCATCTGCCAAAAGTGAAGCAAGCTTTACCGCTTTTGAATACTCTCTGACAGGCTCACAGACAGATGGTTATTATGTCCAGAAGAAAGAAAAAGTTTCCCTGTGGTCACAAGGGTTATGGCCAAGTCTGCCATCATTGCGCTCAACTAGATGCCGCTTGGGAAGAAAAAAAACGTCAAAAAAATGCTTGGGAAGCCACTTTTTCCCAAGATCCGATCGATCTACGGGAATTACCGAAAAATGTCGTACTTAAAGCTAGGGAAATCCTGCAAGGATTGCAAGATCACCGCAATTATCGAGATTTCCACGGTAAACGATTGCGACACGATCGCTTTATTATCAGTATCCCCGTTACCCGCAATTATCGCCTCATCTGTCGCGACTACGGCAATCTCCTCGTCCCGGAGGCGGTGATCTCTCACGAGGACTATAATGTCTGTAAACCGGGTAGGTGAAGCTAATCTTTAGCTTGCTTGGGAAGATTTATCGCTGTTTATGTCTCCCCAAAATCCGGCAGCCAATTTTGATCGAGAATCTCCTCTAGACTAGCTAACACTTCCAAGGGGAAAATACTGGCATCTAATTTGGTTTCGTCAATAAGCAGATTGCGAGCATCGAGATAACATTTTGCTAAAATTTCCCTTAAATAGGACTTTAAACTGGGACTATCTGCTAAAAGATCAGCAATTTGTAGGCGAAAATTTCTAATTTCTTTTTTCCATCCCGCTTGGTTGTAATCTCGTTGGGATTGCCAGTAAGTTAACTTCAGTAAATGTTCTAGAAGTCGAGTTAAGAGACTCTTAAGCGCTCGTCGATTATTTTTTCCCAAATCTGCCAACTCCTCTAATAAATTCGGCCAATCTACCGATTGAAAATCGCCTTGACGTAATTGGTTGATAGTGGACTCTAACCAAAGTTGATAATCGCTATCGTAGAGATTTGAAATGGTAATATTCATCATTTTTTACTCCTTAATTGCACTTTTCAGAATTATTGCTGATAGCTTCCCAATTAGGCAACCAATTTTCAGCGAGAATCTCCTCTAGACTAGCTGACACTTCCAGAGGGAAAATACTGGCATCTAATTGGGTGATATCAATAATTATCTCCCGAGCATCGCTGTAACATTCCTCAAGTATCTCGGATAAATAGGGTTTGAGACTGGGACTATCTCTCAGTAATTTCTTGATTTGTTTCCGAAAGGTTCTAATTTCCCCTTTCCATGCTGCTTGA
>NZ_JASJFG010001065.1:0-3353 GCF_030065375.1 Microcystis sp. M49636_WE2
ATTGTTATTGAACTCTAGGTATAGAGTATCCGTATCCTGAAAGTAGGTGATTTTCATGGCTGACTTGGGTTATCAAGAGTTTCTAATCTTCTTCTAATAGTGATTCATTTGGCGGCGATTGCGGTTTTGAGAATTGTCCATGATATTTGAAAGTTAAGCGACAGCAAAGCCTGTATAGGGTCTAATTTCAGGGGATTTAAAGGCTAAAATAATCTGGTTTTGAGGGATTCCCGCAGCTACTAATTCATCGGCAATACCATCCTCAGTTCCGTCGTGTTGAATCCAAATTTTTTGATCAATAATATCAATATGTAATAGGGTTCCGTAGATTCGATAACCATTTTGCCAACCTGTTTCAACCAATAAATAGCGATCGCGGGTTTGATCTAGGACTAATTCGATTTGGATTTGGTGATCGGTGTCGAGGAAGTCGGCATAATCTTGGAATGTTTTTTCAATAATTTGCCGATATTGGGCAATTAAGGAAGCCATCGTACAATTACCTCCTGGTTGAGATCAAAACTAAATAACTGAATAATACCATCTTCAATTAAGGTTTGACCTGCTTCTTCTTCAAATACTGTTTTGCAGGTGTTTTCGCTAACAGCCAAAAATAGTTTATATTCGGGATAATAACGCTTTAAAAGATGGGTATAAACGACAAATTAACCAACTGCCTCTTCAAGGTCTTTCATATCAGAGGGACGAGTAAAGCTCTTAATTTCAACGGCTATTTTTTCTGTTCCCTTTTCTGCGGCTAATAGTCTTTCTGCTCCCAAATCAACAAACAGGTTTTTACCTCTTGCTAAACGAATCCGTAGGGGGTCATGGGTAATTGTCCAGCCGTCTTTGATTAGGGCGTGTTTTACACAGTCATGGAAAATATCTTTGGCAGGCATTGTTTTTTATAGATAAAAACTGAAATTTTCTCAGGTTTACTTTAAGTTATTGTCTGAATCTCCTAAGTTTCCTTGAATTTGCCCTAACAGTTCCTCACAATCTTTAACCAAGGTAATCCCCAATTCTTGGCATAATTCAAGCGCTTGTTGGCAGTAGTTGAGAGCGCGATCGCAGTGATTCATTTTGTGGGCTATTTCGACAAAGGCTTTTCAATGATTCTTTATCTACCGAAATTTTACGGGAAATAACGATAGAATTCTCGACGATGAAGAACACGAGCAAATGTAATTGTATCTTCTTCAACAAAAAAACCAATTCTATAGTCACCAATTCGGATACGATAGGCATTATATTCTCCTTTTAATTTTTTAAGGTTGTTAATTTCGCTTAGCTGCTTAACTGCTAAAATATCAGTAAAGACAAGGTTTTTTATGACTGAGTAAGAGGAGGTACTTTTTAAATCTTTAAGATCCTTGATAAAAGTAGGAAGATAGTTGATTTTCATTCTTTTTCTAATTCAATTAAAGCTTCCTCCAAAGTTAAGGGAGTTTCATCTTTAACGTCTATCATGGCGCGATAGAGTCCAGTATCTTCATAGGTTTCTATTATTTGTTGATAGTCTTCAAAGTTAATAATAACTTGCTGTATCTGACCTTGATTATCTGTAATCAAGTCTTGAGCAAAGGGATAATCTTTGATGTTCATAATTAATTGTTCCTCATTTTGCTTGGGTTTCTAATCCCCTTCTAATTTGATATTGATTATTTTCGATCAGAGAACGAGCAGCATCACTAAGATTATTATCACCTTCGATAAACCATAAAAAGGCGTGGGTATCCATTAAAATTTTCATGGCATATATTCCTCAAATTCTTCGATGGGATCATCAAAATTGTCAAGCATTTTAACGATGCCTTTTGCGCTTCCATATTGGGGATGTTTAACAGTAGTAGGAAGAGAAATGAGTTGAAAGTCTTGACCTTCATGATTCTGGATAATAACTTGTTCACCTTTTGAGGCAGCTTTAAGGAGGTCAGAAAGTTGACTGTGGGCTTCGTTTAAAGTTAGTTTTATCATAGCTTTGTTCAGTTAAATATTGATTTTTGAGAGAATAATTTACCTTAATTATTCTCTAATGTAGCCTGAATTTGCCCTAACAATTCCTCACAATTTTTAACCAACGGAATCCCCAATTCTTGGCATAATTCAAGCGCTTCTTGGCAATGACTGAGGGCAAGTTCAGGGCGATTAGTTTTGTGGGCGATTTCCGCAAGAACTCTTAAACTATAGGCGATTAAATATTTATAATCAATATCTTGAGAAATTACTAAGGATGCTTGAATTTTGCTTTCGGCTTCGCTGTAGTTTTGTAGTTTGAGCAATATACTCCCTATAGTATGTAGAGAAGATGCTACCCCTTGCTGATCGCCCATTGCTTCACTGATGTTGAGAGATTGCTGGTGATAGGCGATCGCTTTTTCATACTGTCCCAAGGAAGAATAACAATTGCTTAGATTACCGAAAGAAATTGCCACCCCTTGCCGAAAGCTGATTTCTTCACTGATGTCGTGATATTGCTGGTAGAGGTCGATCGCTTTTTCATACTGTCCTAGGTCATAATAACAATTGCCTAAATTCCCGAGAGAAATTGCCACCCCTTTCCGATCGTCCATTGCTTCACTGATGTCGTGACATTTCTGGTGATAGAAAATTGCTTTTTCATACTGCCCCAAGGACTTATAACAATTGCCTAAATTACCGAGAGAACTTGCCACCCCTTGCCAATCTTCTATTTCCTTACTGATGTAGAGACATTGCCGGTGATAGGCGATCGCTTTTTCATACTGTCCCAAGCAATTATAACAATTGCCTAAATTCCCGAGAGAAATTGCCACCCCTTGCCGATAGCCGATTTCTTCACTGATTTCGAGAGATTGCTGGTGATAGGCGATCGCTTTTTCATACTGTCCCAAGCAATTATAACAATTGCCTAAATTCCCGAGAGAAATTGCCACCTCTTGCTGATCGCCCATTGCTTCACTGATTTCGAGAGATTGCTGGTGATAGGCGATCGCTTTTTCATACTGCCCCAAGTTCAAAAAACAAATACCCAGACGATTTAACGAATTGCGATAACAAACTTGTTCCCGTTGACTCCCTGCAATAATTTCCTCATACAAATCTGCTCGCTTACGATAAAATCCTTGTAAATCCAAAAAACTATCAACCGATTTATTTTTCCCTTCTCCGCCTCTTTCCTCATTCAAAATATCGTAAGCTAACTGCCATTCTCCCAATGCTCCTGCATGGTAAAACGCCTCTAAATATTCCTTCAAATCTTCCAAGGATTCCCAGGGAGGGACAGGTAAATGAGCTAAATAATAATCTAAGGCTAATTGATGGGCAGATCGCAATATTTCAGGATTTGCTTGATCTTGCACCACCATGGAAAT
>NZ_JASJFG010000039.1:0-2260 GCF_030065375.1 Microcystis sp. M49636_WE2
CCGTTCATGATTATTTCCGTCGTAGCACTGAAGGGAGGGGTCGGGAAAACCACCACATCGATTCATTTGGCCGCCTATTTTCAAGAAAAAGCGCCCACCTTATTGATTGATGCGGATAAAAATCGTTCGGCTCTCCATTGGTCCCGGGAGGAAACCCTTCCTTTTATGGTAGCGTCCCAAGCTGGAGCGACGGGACTGGTGAAACAATACACTCATATTATCGTCGATACCCAGGCCCGGCCGGAACCGGACGAGTTAAAAGATTTAGCTCAGGGCAGCGATTTATTAATCCTACCCACCACTCCCAATCATCTCGATATCGATGTCACGATTAAAGCGGTAGAATTGCTGTCCACGATGACCGATAATTATCGAGTTCTTTTAACCCAAGTGGATTCACGGACAAAAACAGGACGGGAAGCGCGGAAAGCTCTAGAAGAAGCAAAATTACCCGTATTTAAGCGAGAAATTCCCCGTTTAGTCGCTTTTGAACGAGCGGCCGAAAAGGGAGTCATCGTCAAAGATTATCCCGACCCCCGGTCGAATTTTGGCTGGCTTTGTTACCAAGCGGTCGGTAAAGAAATTTTTGCCCTAATGACATAAATTGTTAAAAAAGTTAACATTAATATTTATGTCATTTTTCCCCGAAAAGATACTTAATCTGCATGGGGACTTTTTGTAATCTTCCGTTAAGTGTTCACTCCTAAATCCGTAAAGTCTGAGACAATCAAAAAAGTCTGACTGTAGGAGAACCCTCTATGAAATTGGCCTATTGGATGTATGCGGGTCCCGCTCATATTGGCACTTTAAGGATCGCCAGTTCCTTTAAAAATGTTCATGCTATCATGCACGCTCCTCTGGGAGACGATTATTTTAACGTCATGCGCTCGATGCTGGAAAGGGAGCGTAATTTTACCCCCGTCACTGCTAGTATTGTCGATCGTAATGTTTTAGCCCGGGGTTCCCAAGAAAAAGTCGTCGATAATATTGTTCGCAAAGATCGCGAAGAAAGTCCCGATTTAATCGTTTTAACCCCCACCTGCACCTCCAGCATTCTCCAAGAGGATTTACAAAACTTTGTCGAAAGAGCGCGACAGGATGCCGAGGGGGATGTGCTGCTGGCCGATGTCAACCACTATCGCTATAATGAGCTACAAGCGGCCGATAAAACCCTCTATCAAATTATCAAATATTATCTCGATAAAGCCCAAAGAAAAGGGGAAATTATCTCCCAGAAAACCCCTAAACCTTCGGTTAATATTATCGGTATTACCACCCTCGGTTTCCATAACCAACATGATCGCACGGAATTAAAGCGGTTAATGGCAGATTTGGACATTGAAGTTAACGAAATTATCCCCGAAGCTGCCTCGGTGGAAAACTTAAAAAATCTGCCCCGCGCTTGGTTTAATCTGGTTCCCTATCGAGAAGTGGGATTAATGACAGCCAAATATCTCGAAAGCGAATTCGCTATGCCCTACGTTGATATTACCCCCATGGGAGTGGTGGAAACAGCCCGCTGTATTCGCAAAATTCAAGAGGTAATTAATGGCCAGGGTGCGGCAGTAGATTACGAAGATTTTATCAATGAACAAACTCTGCATATCTCCCAAGCTGCTTGGTTTTCTCGTTCCATTGACTGTCAAAATTTAACTGGCAAAAAAGCGGTGGTTTTTGGTGATAATACCCACGCAGCCGCTATGACAAAAATTCTCGCCAGGGAGATGGGAATTCATGTGGTTTTAGCGGGTACTTATTGTAAGTATGATGCGGATTGGTTCCTGGAACAAGTGAGTGAATATTGCGATGAAGTGTTAATTAGTGATGATAATGGGGCGATAGGGGATGCTATTGCTCGATTAGAACCAGCGGCGATATTTGGTACTCAAATGGAACGTCATGTGGGCAAACGTTTAGATATTCCCTGTGGAGTAATTGCCGCACCTATTCATATCCAAAATTTCCCCCTCGGTTATAAACCTTTCTTAGGTTACGAAGGCACTAATCAGATCGCCGATTTGGTCTATAATTCCTTTACTTTGGGTATGGAAGATCACCTATTAGAGATATTCGGTGGTCATGATACCAAAGAGGTAATTACTAAAGGTATTTCGGCAGATTCTGACCTAAATTGGAATAAGGAAGCTACGGTAGAATTGCAGAAAATACCTGGTTTTGTGCGCGGGAAAGTCAAACGAAATACCGAAAAATTTGCCCGGGAGCGAGGTATTGGTGAAATAACTTTAGAGGTAATGTATGC
>NZ_JASJFG010001067.1:0-1144 GCF_030065375.1 Microcystis sp. M49636_WE2
ATAGCGAGACTGATAACTGGTTTCTGATACAAATCAAAGGCACGATAGTTATAAATATACATCCTCTGAGGGAAATTTTCTTCGTATTGGCTTTGAATTTCAATATGAATCAAAATCCACACTTCTTCACTCCTGAGTAACCAGACTTTATAGAGTTTGTCAGCAAAACGTTTTTTTGTCTTTGCTGAAGCGGTAATCCGTTTCAGTTCTTTTTCTAAGGATTCGGGAATTTTTGTCCAATCAATTAATTGGTGAACTTCAGGAAAAAAGAAGCATAAAAACGCTTCAAAATACTCGCTTAATGCTTCTTTCCAGGGTTCATCATAATTAGCGGTTGTTTGTTTCATTATGACAATTTTAGTGGGTTGTTGTCAGAAGGCGATCGCTAACGTCAAACCTAAGCAGTTAAAGTATTTAACCAATTGATTAAATCTTCAACCGTAGAGAAATCGAATAAAGCTTCTCCTAATACTTCGACATCATCAATACTTAACTCCATAATTTTAGTTTCCAATGAAGGATTAATCTCCCCTAACTTGCGTTTAATTTGACGAAGAATCAATGTCTTTTCGCGTTCGATACCTTGTTCGATACCGCGTTCAATACCTTGTTCAATACCTTGTTCAATACCTTGTTCAATACCTTGTTCGATACCGCGTTCGATACCTTGTTCAATACCTTGTTCGATACCTAGTTCAATACCTTGACGCATCCAACTGGTAGTAATTTGCATAACTCCCTCCTGTACGGGTTGACTAAATGTGCTAATCTCTTGTTGAAATTGTATCTCTTCGACCGGATTTAGATTGAGATAAGTATCAATAAATCCGGAAATTAATTGCATTTTTGCAGGATTTAACTTTAAAGTAATTAACAAGCGCAGACATTCCGCTTTTACCTTGGCTCGCTCTTTCTCGGCAATGTTCATCTTAGCCATCAAAGCTGAAGCAACCGGATTCGGTTGATTAAGAAAATCTCGCCAATTTAATCGATTTAACTGCACTACCTGATAGTTAAATTCTAAGACCTTAAAATCGGGAAAATCGACTACATATTGACTAATCGCTGCTCTTTTTGGCTTTGAATAAGAAAAAATTACAATCGGATAAATCGGTAAGACAAATTTCTCATGAAAGCGAGCAAA
>NZ_JASJFG010000556.1:0-2525 GCF_030065375.1 Microcystis sp. M49636_WE2
ATCGCCGATTCAAGGCTAATGGCTGAATAATGGCTCGGTAATCCTTAAAATGGAAATAACACGCAAATTTGAGGCTAGATTATGAACAGTGGCGAGCAAAATAAGCTATTTATCCTGATTGATGGGCATTCTTTGGCTTTTCGTGCCTATTATGCCTTTGCTAAGTCTCGTTCTGGTCCTCTGCGTACTTCTAGCGGCATTCCCACCAGTGTTTGTTTTGGGTTTTTAAACTCTCTGATGCAGTTACTAGAAACTCAAAAACCCACTTATTTAGCGGTCGCTTTTGATTTAGCCGCTCCTTCTTTTCGCCATGAAGCTGATGTCAATTATAAGGCGAATCGGCAAGAGACTCCCGAAGAATTTCGCCCCGATTTAACTAATCTCCAAAGTCTCTTGGCAGCGATGAATATTCCTATTGTGACTTCTCCGGGTTATGAAGCAGATGATGTTTTAGGAACTTTGGCAAAACAGGCCGGCGATAATGGTTATACAGTCAAGATTTTAACAGGCGATCGAGATTTATTCCAATTGGTAGATGAGGAGAAAAAAACCACGGTTCTCTATCTGGATATTAATGCGGTCAAAAGTACATCGGGACAGGGTTATACAGAATTTAATTCCCAAGCTGTCACGGAAAAGTTAGGGGTGACACCAAAACAGGTAGTAGATTTTAAAGCTCTTTGCGGTGATAAGTCTGATAATATCCCCGGGGTGCGCGGAATTGGCGAAAAAACAGCGATAGATTTATTAAAAAAATACGATAACTTAGAGGATATATATACCAATCTGGAATCGATTAAGGGAATGGTAAAAACTAAATTATTAGAGGGAAAACTCGCCGCAGAAAGTTCTCGCTATTTAGCCAAAATTGCCCTTGATGCCCCCGTTAGTCTCGAAGAGGATAAATTTCGTCTCCGAGGTTTTGATCGGCGTTTAGTTAAACCTTTATTGGAAAAATTAGAGTTAAAGAAAATTCTCCAGAAACTCGATCAAATTCAACAGCATCTAGGTGGCACTCCTACCCTAGAA
This sequence comes from Microcystis sp. M49636_WE2, assembly GCF_030065375.1. NCBI lineage: Bacteria > Bacillati > Cyanobacteriota > Cyanophyceae > Chroococcales > Microcystaceae > Microcystis > Microcystis sp. M49636_WE2. The sequence continues at coordinate 1,030 of NZ_JASJFG010000556.1, forward strand.
TTAACTAGCGATGCTGATTCTAATCAATTGTCTCTGTTTGATTTACCCCCTATTTCTCCACCGGTTCTAATTGCTCCCGACATTATTGATACTATTCCTAAGTTAGATGCTTTACTGGCAAAATTAACAACTTTCACTAATCCACATTTTCCCGTCGCTTGGGACACCGAAACCACGGATTTAAATCCTCGTGTAGCCAAATTAGTCGGGATCGGTTGCTGTTGGGGAAAAGAATTAAATTCTATGGCCTATATTCCCATAGGCCACCAGAGCGGTGATAATTTAAATCTAGAGATAGTTCTCGAAAAATTACGCCCAATTTTAGCCAGTGATAATTATCCGAAAGTCTTCCAGAATGCGAAATTTGATATTGATGTTTTTTATCATCAAGGAATTACCGTTAAAGGTCTAGTTTTTGATACTATGGTGGCTAGTTATGTCCTCCATCCCGAACTAACTCATAATCTCGAAGATTTGTGCGATCGCTATTTAGACGGTATCACTTCCCTTAGTTATAAAAGTCTCGGTATTCCTACGGGAAAAACCATCGCTGATTTAGATATTGCCACTACTGCTACCTACTGCGGATTAGATGCCTACGCTACCTATTTACTTCGAGAAAAATTACAGGCAGAATTAACTAAAATTCTCCCTTTGTATCAATTATTCTCTGAAATAGAATCTCCCTTAGTGATGGTGCTGTGGCAGATGGAAAATTATGGTATAAAAATTAATATCAATTATCTAAAAAACTTATCCCAGCAACTAGAAAGAGACCTAGCAGACATAGAAAAAAAAGCTTATGAATCCATCGGAGAAACTTTTAATCTTAGCTCTCCTAAACAGTTAAGTGAAATCCTCTTTGATCGATTAGCACTCAACCGCAAAAAATCCAGAAAAACTAAAACAGGTTACTCCACCGATCAAAGTGTTTTAGAGAAACTACAAGGCGATCATCCCTTAATTGATTATATCCTTGAACATCGCACCTTATCTAAATTAAAATCCACCTATGTGGATGCTTTACCGAAATTAGCCGAACCAAAAACCGCAAGAGTGCATACGGATTTTAATCAAACCATCACCAGCACCGGACGCTTATCATCCTCCAATCCTAACCTGCAAAATATACCCATTCGCAGTGAATTTTCCAGACGAATTCGTCAAGCTTTTATTCCCGAAGATGGTTACTTATTAGTATCAGCGGACTACTCACAAATCGAGTTAAGAATTCTCGCTCATCTCAGCCAAGAACCAGTTTTATTAGAAGCGTATCGTAGTAATCAAGATGTTCATAAAGTCACCGCTCAATTGCTCTTTGATAAAGGGGAAATTACCCCAGAAGAACGCAGTTTAGGAAAAACAATTAACTTCGGGGTTATTTATGGCATGGGAGCGCAAAAATTCGCCCGTGAATCGAAATTAACCGTAGAACAGGGCAGAAAATTTATTGAAAAATATCATCAACGTTATGCCCAAGTATTTGAGTATTTAGA
>NZ_JASJFG010000566.1:0-7078 GCF_030065375.1 Microcystis sp. M49636_WE2
AAGTAATGCTGCGGATGGAGGGAAACGCCGAGAATTTGTGATATCCACACCTCAAAATCGTGGATTGGATAAGCTGCCCCCCCCGTCAAGGGATTTACCATTGGTTTCACCAGAATGGTAAACATTCCCAGACGATTTCCCGCTAAAACATCGGTAAACAAGCGATCGCCAACCATAGCAATTTGTTGGGGGGGGAGACTCATAGCTGCCATCGCTTGCCGGAGTTTGCGTCGAGAGGGTTTCACCGCACCGAGGAGGTAGGGAAGTTGTAAATTATCAGCGATCGCACCGATGCGATTTTCACTGAGATTATTGCTTACCAACCAAATCGGTAGATAAAGACGCAAGGAATCGACCCAACGCTGTAAATCGTCAGAAACCGTCGTTTCCTGAAGGGGAACAAGGGTATCGTCCACATCGAGAATCAATCCCTTAATCTGATGCTGACTCAAAATCTCCAGAGTGAGACCGAGAATCGTATCCCCTAAAATTAAATCGGGTTGTAGAATTTTTGCTCTAGTCATTAACTTCTCAAAAATAACTGGCAGCGAGTCGATCGAACTCAGCTTGCTCAAAAAACCGTTGCCCTATTTAGTATAATTGACCGACTGCCTCTGAAAATCTTGCTTGGCCGATCCCTTCACTTGGCCGCTTGAATCACCTGTAAACTGCCACCAGCGTATAATTTTTGTTGACAATCACGAAAACCGATCGCCTGTAAAGATTGGATCAGATCCCTATCGATAAATTGCCAAGCGGTATGGGTTTCAAATAATTGCAAAAATAGGGCCAAAGAAGGCCAAAAAAGCGGGTTAGTGGGTCGATGAAAATCCACGAGGGCAAAAATTCCCCCCGGTCTGAGAACTCGATACACTTCTTTAAGGATTTCCTGTAACTGCTCTGGTTCCATTTCGTGGAGAGCGGCGCTAGTATGAACAAAGGCGAATTCTCCGGCACTAAAGGGCATTTTTTCGGCTAATCCCTCCACATAATGCGCTTGCGGCACCGCTAAACTAGCTCGCTCCAGGGCCCGGGGAGAGACATCTAAACCGGTACAGTGATCGGATAGGGGGACTAAATAACGGGTGGTTTGACCCGCACCACAACAGAGATCGAGGATAGGGTCATTTTTAGCGATTTTTAAACCTTCTAGGGCCAATTGCCGAAAACGAGACTCCCCACCCACCGCTAGGGCAGCCAGACGGGAGATACCATCGTAAAGCCATTGATATTGATAACTGAGGGGACGTAAAATTGTAGCCAAGATCAACCTCCAAGATTTGATTAAGTTCTCTGTAGCCTGTAATTTGTTTTAACGGTTCCACCGATATATTGTTAAACTTGGTAAAGAATCTGAAAATTTAAAAATTATCTGTTAACACTATGGGTCGCGTTGGCGTTTTATTATTAAATTTGGGTGGGCCGGAGCGGTTAGAGGATGTGCGTCCTTTTCTATTTAACCTTTTTTCTGACCCAGAGATCATCCGTTTACCGATCAAAGGATTACAAAAACCGTTAGCTTGGTTAATATCGACGTTAAGAGCGAGTAAATCCCAAGAAAATTACCGTCAGATCGGCGGTGGCTCCCCTTTACTCAAGATTACGGAAGCACAGGCCACGGCACTGCAACAACGTCTCGCGGAAATGGGCCGCGAGGTGAGCGTTTATATCGGGATGCGTTACTGGAATCCCTTCACCGAAGAAGCGATCGAGCGGATTAAACGGGATCATATCAAAAAATTGGTTATTCTTCCCCTTTATCCCCAATTTTCCATCAGCACCAGTGGTTCCAGTTTTCGTGTGCTGGAGGAAATGTGGCAGCAGGATCCCTATCTGCGTTTGACGGAATATACTCTCATCCCCTCTTGGTACGATCATCCCACCTATCTGAGCGCTATGGCGGATCTGATTGCGCGAGAGTTAGAGCAGTGTGCTAATCCTGACCAAGTACATATCTTTTTTAGCGCCCATGGTGTCCCCCAAAGTTATGTGGAGGAAGCGGGAGATCCCTATCAAAGGGAAATTGAAGAATGCACTAGGGCGATCATGCGTACTCTAAACCGCCCCAATCAGTACACTTTAGCCTATCAAAGTCGCGTCGGTCCGGTGGAATGGCTAAAACCCTATACTGAAGATGCTTTAAAAGGGTTGGGAGAGCAGGGAATTAAGAATTTATTGGTCGTGCCGATTAGCTTTGTCTCGGAACACATCGAAACTCTGCAAGAAATCGATATAGAGTACCGAGAAGTGGCGGAAGAAGCGGGAATTGAACATTTTCAGCGAGTACCGGCTCTTAACACTCACCCGATGTTTATCGAATCTCTCTCCCAGTTAGTGGTAAAATCCCTAGACGAGAAACCTACCACTTTCGAGCAAATTACCCATCCGAAAGCGAATATGAAAATGTATCCCCAGGAGCGTTGGGAATGGGGAATGACAACGGCAGCCGAGGTGTGGAATGGTCGATTAGCGATGATCGGTTTTCTGGCAATTATTATCGAATTAATTACTGGTCAAGGACCATTACATTTTGTGGGTTTATTATAACCTCGATCTTCGCTGCCATTGCTTTTGACGGTAACTACCAAAATAAGGTTGGGTTAAACATAGTTAAACCCAACCATTGGCGATTTTATCTTCTCTTAGGACATCATATTAGCAGAACGAACATTAACGTTAACTTCTAGCCTGCCATTGCCGAGCATATCTAACCCAGTGACGCTAAACAGATTAGCTTTAATCCCCCTTTCCTGAAAATTAGCCTGTAATTCTTTGATGAGAACCTCTTCCACTTTCCCTTCATCATCTGCTAGAGCTTGGACGATTTTAGCGGCGAAAGAGCCAATTTTTGCGCTCAATATTTCTTCCACATTGGTAATCTCGATAATAACCATTGATTTTTCTTCTTAGTAGAGGACAAATAGCTTAACAAGCCAATAAGAACAGAATTTGCGAGAAAATAGAGCTGCTCTCATCTTAGGAATCAGTATAACCTGCACTGTTCCCCCCCAAACGTAAATAGGCTTCAATAAAGCTATCTAAATCCCCATTCATTACCCGGGTAACATCGGTGGTTTCCACATTACTGCGGAGATCCTTAACTAATTGATAGGGATGAAAAACATAGTTACGGATTTGATTGCCCCAAGCGGCCTCCACCATATCGCCGCGAATTTCGGCGATCGCTTGAGCCTGTTGTTCCCGAGCGATAATTAACAATTTCGCTTTTAATAAAGCGAGGGCTTTTTCTTTATTTTGTAATTGCGATCGCTCTTGGGTACAACGCACAGCGATGCCTGTGGGAAGATGAACCACACGCACGGCAGTTTCTACTTTATTAACATTTTGTCCACCTTTTCCCCCCGATCTAGTGGTGGTAATTTCTAAATCTTTATCGGGAATTTCTACCCTCACTGCATCATCGCCCAAAATTGGCATTACTTCCACCCCAGCGAAACTGGTTTGACGTTTACCATTGGCATTAAAAGGGGAAATTCTGACTAACCGATGGGTGCCTTTTTCTCCTTTCAGATAACCGTAAGCATAAGTTCCAGCAATCTCAATTGTCACCGATTTAATTCCCGCTTCATCTCCTTCTGATATTTCGGCTAAAGTGACTTTATAACCCTGTTTCTCGGCCCAGCGAGAATACATTCTCAGGAGCATTTCTGTCCAGTCTTGGGCATCGGTTCCCCCAGCCCCCGCATTAATCGTTAAAACCGCTCCTTTTGCGTCGTAGGGACCATTTAAAAGTTGTTGCAATTCCCAGCGATCGAGGTCATGCTGTAAATGAGTTAAATTGTCCGTCGCTTCTTCTAGTAAAGTTCGATCGGATTCTAATTCTAATAACTCGATAATTGCCTTAGTATCTTCTAATTGTTCACACCAACCCTGATAGGTTTCTAAAGAAGATTTACATTCATTTAGTTCTTGCAGGGTTTTTTGAGCAGTATCGGGATTATCCCAAAAAGTGGGGACGGCTGCCACCTGTTCTAAGTCTTTAATTTTAGCCCTTAAAGTGGGTAAGTCAAAGATAGTCCTGGGTTTTACCCAGGCGCGATCCTACTATCTCGATACCTTTTTTTAGTTCTGATATTTCCATGTTTTCAGTTATCAGTTATCAGTTATCAGTTATCAGTTACTCTAGAAGTCAGGAGTCTGGGGAGTCAGTCCCGATGAAAAAATTTTCACCCCCACAGAGGAAAGAGGTTTCCTTCCCTACACCCCACACCCCACACCCTACACCCTCTTTCAAGTCAGGAGGCCGGAGTTGAGAGTTAGGGTTTTAGGGTTTTGGGGTTTTAGTTGAAATTCCCCCATTTCCCCATTTCCCCAATCTGTTACCCGTTCCGCAGTTCCAGCGTTCCCTAAAATGGTACGATCGATCCGCGCAGGGGAGCAAGACTTTGTAAAGCGTTTTCAGCCTTATCACGACTACTAAACGCGCCTATTTGCCAGACGCGACGACCTTGGTGGGAAGTGGGGAAAGCGTCGGGATAGAGAGAACGAACTTTGCTGCGATCGCTCTCGTTTTTAGCTTCAATTACTACTTTAAAGCCTTTGCGGCCAATATTGCTAGTATTGCCACTACTGGGATTAGCAGCGGGTCGATTAAAAGTGATTACGTCTGATAAACTTCTGGGATTGCCTAGGTTGCGCGGTGGCGGTGGTGGTACAATTGCATTATTATTCTGAGCATTGGGAGGAGTCAGGGGAGGTAAATTAGAGGTAACTGGGGGTGCTGGGGTAGAATTTTGCTCTGGTACTGGATTAGTGACCACTGGCTCAGGATTGCTCTCTACTGCTGTTTCTGCAGCGGTAAAGGTATATTCTCGCACTTCGGGATTAGCAGGAGGGTTAACGGGTGTTTCTGCTTTGACGGATTCTCTGGGGGGGGGTGTGGGGGGGATAGACGATTGGGTCCCCGCGAGTAATTCCGGGGGAGGATTGAAACTGGGACTATCGGCAGTTAGATAGATATGACTGAGATTTTGACCAGCTAGACTACGTTTAGTAAAGCGCCAGCCATCGATGAGATAAATTTGGATTAAACCGCTCCCTAAACCTTTTGTCCGTCCAATAATTACCTCCGATTGCCTGGGATTGCGGGGGGTTCCTACGAGGACTAATTCCCCGTTGCGTTGTACGATACGCAGCAGGTATTCTAAACCGTAATCTTTGCCCTGAATGCGAAGGGAATAACCGTTACTGTCGGTGGCCCGTTCACAACTGCCGGTAAAATCGAAATCGAGCAGCAGAGGCTGAACAATGGTCGGTTCTGTGCCATTTACCGCCCAACATTGGCGTTTTCCCTGGATTTGTTGCAAAATCAGTAAATCGTATTTACCGTTACCGTAGGGTCGGGCAATAGCGATAAAATCCTCTTGATTAACTTCTCTTTGTTCAAAGAGAGTCGCTTGACTCGGTGTAGTCAGGAGACAACTCCCTAGAAGTGAAAACAGTAGGGTAAATTTTAAGGATGATTTTAGATTCATAAATAGGGAGCGTTGTTATAGAGATTGTACTTGCATTTATTTTATCGATCTAGACGTAAGCGAGAGAATTTTGTTTTCTTGGAAGATAGCTAGGGTTTGTTCAATAAATCTAAAAACCTTGTTGGGTAAAACTTTTAGACTTTTTGGTTTCCAAAAAGTACTAGATCTGGGAGTGATCGGGTGGAAAATTCAGGTACTTTTTCCCTGAAAATTAGGTAATTGACCCACTCAAAATCCCTAAAACCCCACACCCTGCCCCCACCGAAAAACTTTTTGCCGCAAACCCTAGTTATTACTCGACCTAATCCACAGTAGGATAGAGATTGCTGAAAATTGACTCTTGAGTAGAGTGGCAACAAGATGGCGAAAGCGGCGATTATTGGATTGGGAAGATCGGGAATAGCGGCGGCAAGATGCTTAAAACGGGATGGTTGGCAGGTGACATTAAGCGATCGCTCTGATTCTCCCAGTTTACAAGCAACCAAAACCAATCTGGAAAGGGAAGGAATTATTGTCAATCTTGGTCAAAATCTCAGTCTAGAGGCTTCGGACTTGCCCGATCTTATCGTGGTTAGCCCCGGGGTGCCTTGGGATGCCCCGATTTTAATTACTGCCAGAGAAAAAGGCATCGATACGATCGGAGAATTAGAATTAGCTTGGCGTTATCTGCAATCTTCCCCCTGGTTGGGGATTACGGGAACTAACGGCAAAACCACCACCACCGCCCTCTGTGCCGCTATTTTTCAAAAAGCGGGGTTAAATGCCCCTTCCTGCGGTAATATCGGCTATGCTGCCTGTGAATTGGCTTTAAAAGCCGATAAATACGATTGGATTATTGCAGAGATTAGTAGTTATCAGATCGAGTCCAGTCGGGATTTATCTCCGAAAATCGGCATCTGGACAACTTTTACCCCCGATCACCTCAGTCGTCATCAAACTCTGGAAAATTATTATCAGATTAAAGCCTCTTTACTGCAAAGAAGCGATCGCCAAATCCTCAACGGTGATGATCCCTATCTGCGTCAAATCGGTGTTAGTCAATGGCAACAAGCTTACTGGACTTCTGTGCAGGGCAAAGAGGCGCTTTTGGGCGATCCTAGTCGTGGTGTTTATCTGCAAGATAACTGGATCGTGGCTTTTGGGGAGTTAATTGCCCCGGTTAATCTGCTGAAAATGGTGGGTAGTCACAATCAGCAGAATTTGCTTATGGCTGTGGCCGCCGCTAGATTGGCGGGAATCGAGAAAAAAGCCATTACCGAAGCGATCGCTACTTTCCCCGGGGTTGCCCATCGTCTAGAGTACATTTGTACTTATAAAGGACTAGACTTTATTAATGATAGTAAAGCAACTAACTACGATGCCGCCGCAGTGGGCTTAAAATCTGTCCCTAGTCCGGCGATTTTAATCGCGGGGGGAGAAGCGAAAGCCGGGGATGATCGGGCTTGGATCGCTGAAATTAAGGCAAAAGTCGCCACCGTGCTGCTTATTGGTGACGCTGCCGCCGATTTTGCCCGTCGTTTACAGTCAGCAGGTTATCAAGATTATGAATGTGTAGAAACGATGGACAGGGCAGTTCAACGCGC
>NZ_JASJFG010001091.1:0-1217 GCF_030065375.1 Microcystis sp. M49636_WE2
AAGAAAAAGCAACTAAAAAGAAACTAAATAGCAAAAATGCCCAAAATTTAACCCTTTCTGCCACTGCTCCCGATACAATGGTCGCCGCAGTTCCCGCAAAAGTTAATTGAAAGAAAAATAAAGTGGCAATTGAACGACCTGTCCACACTTCTTGGAATTGACTGTATTGATTATTGGAGGTTAAAATTTCCAAGAAAAATCCTGTACCACCAGAGAAACTATTTTTTAGTGCGGATGTATTACCAAACATTAAACCGAAACCAAACATCCAATAAGCTAAGGCAGCAACACAGAAGACAATTAGGTTTTTAGCTAAGACATTAGTGGCGTTATTAGTACGACAAAAACCCGTTTCCAGCAGGGCAAAACCCGCATTCATAAAGAATACTAACGAGCCGGCTATTAACATCCAGAGATTAGCAACTAAATCCACAGTAGAATTATTTAAGTCTTGTGCTGTGACTTTGCCTACACCGATCAACAGCATGACGATAAGAGAGAAACAAAAAGATAGGATATTACGCAAACGCGGGCGATATTCTAGAAAAGATAATAATCGATTCATGGGGTATAGCTATGATGGGCAATTTCCCCTTTATAGTAATTGATTTAATCGCTTATCGTTCACTCAAAACTGCTTTTTTCTGGTCCAGATAGCGAGAATTGTCAGGAAAAGTAAACCCATCACTCCCGCTAAAGGATTTTTATCGATTCCAGTTAACCAATCGGGAACAGTACCAGTGTATTTAATTAACTGACCCACATTTAATATATAGTATGCCCAGACTAAACCTGCGTGCAGACCGATACTTTTACCCAAACTACCACCACAGGCGCGTTTTGCCCAACCTAGAACCAATCCTAGCAAGACTAAGGCAGGAAATTGGGGAAAAGTGCGGATAATTTCGGCTAAAGGTTTAATAAAGTGAGCAAGAGCGAAAATTAAGGCACTAATCACCAGAGCGATAGCGGGACGATAATCCTTTTCTAATTCTCCCAGTAACCAGCCGCGAAATAGTAATTCTTCGGCAAAACCCACCGCTAAAGCGACTAAAAACCCCTCTAGGATGATTTTGCTGATTTGGGGATTTGCCGGTAAGAAATTTAACCAACCTAGGAACGCTTGGGACAGAAAAAGCGAGAAAGTGAAAAATAAACCGATCGCCAAGCCGTTAATTAACTCGATCGGCGTTTTTCTTCGCCAAATCAACCCATAA
>NZ_JASJFG010000894.1:0-2817 GCF_030065375.1 Microcystis sp. M49636_WE2
AATTCTCCTGCACCTGTGCCGACACCCTTTCAAGTTGCTTTAGAGCGTTACCAGAATGCTCTAAATTATTTAGATACTTCTCATAATAAATCTCTGAAAAAAGCACAGGCTTTAGAAATTATTGCCGCCAGAGATGCTCTTCATAAACAAATGGAAGCTGAGGCGGAAATTTCCGTTGATATGTCGTTAAAATTAATCGAACAAGATAATAGATTAAAACAGAAAAGTTACAAAATTACTCAAGTTCTTGACTTAGCTGAATATCGGGAGACTTTACCTATTTCTGCTCAAGCTTGGTGGTGGCATTTAGAAAGCAGGGAATCTCTGCATCCTTGCAATCGCTTTGATTGGCTATTGAGAAGCGGTAAGCTGGTTTTATTAGGGGTTAATTTTACATTAATCGGAACGATTGCTACTCGGTTTCTTGGTGGTGGCTCAGGTTTGCTAGAAGTAGGGGGTGTGATATTTTCGACTTTTATTTCTTTGTTACAGGCTCAAAATGCGCTGACACAGGAGCGACAAAAGAGTTTTGTTAAGTTAATGAAATTTCTGAGGATTGCTGAATATTGGCATGAAAAAGTACAGTTTTTGGTAACAGTAATAATTTTTGCCTTACTATTAAGCATTTGGTTACATTTCTCTTGGTTTTCTGAGCTTTATAAGCAAGAAGGCAACCGTTTACAATCTCCTCCGCCAGCAAGTCAAGAATTTCCTAATTTAGCTTCAGCCGAAGAGAAGTATTTAAAAGCAATTGAGTTAGATCCAGATAATCTAGATGCTCATTATAAGTTAGCAACACTTTATGAAGAGTTACAGGATTTGACTAATGGGAAAAAACACTATTTAATTGCGGCAAAAGGTGGTTTTATAGATGCTTATAATAATCTCGCTTATTGGTATCTGCGAGATAATAAGAATGCAGAAGCGGTAGAGTTACTGGAAAAAGCTAAGAGATTATTAGCAGAAAAAGATGAAAAACTAGACCAATTTACTGAAGAGGAGAAACGCAATTTAGCAGTACAAAAATATAGTATTTATAAAAATCTAGGCTGGGCCAGATTTAAGCAAAATCGCAGTGAAGATGCAGTTCCTAATCTTTTAGTTGCTATTGGTATCGCTGAAAATCCAGCTTATCAGAAATTTATCCGCAATCCCGGTGCTGCTTTTTGTATTTATGCTCAACTTTTAGAAAAAGAAGACAAGAAATTATCTCAGGAAAATTGGCGTAAATGTCTTAAATTAGCCGAAGGGAGGGAAATTAATACGGAGGAGGAGCAATGGTTATATGAAGCGAGGAAAAAAATTAAAGTGAAGTAAAGTTTACTGACTATTCTCTGAGTAATGCGCTAAATCCTTCTTGCTGAAAATGCTTATCAAAGGTTAATATTTCAGAGATTTCCAGTTGTCTCATAATCTGCATGGAAGCACAATCAGTTAAACTGTATCCTTTATCTAATCGTCTTTGGTAAAAATCAAAAGCCTGCTGAAATTGTTCACTGGTTTGGGGAATGATTTCTATAGTAGAATCGTTTTTCAAATCGTTGGTTAAGTTAATAGCAGATTGGCGTAGATAATCTCCTCTTCCTGACAATGCGTTAAGTAATTCTGTCAAAATCATTTCGCTAGTAATTCCTGTAAATTTTCCTAGTCTTACTGTCATTAGTGTGGCAAGTTCATGGAGATTGTCTCTATAATCAGCGAGTGCTTGCAAATAGGATGTATCTAAGAAAATTTTTCTCATTCTTCCTCATCTTCTCTTGGTGCGCCGTACATATAGTGTTCAAAATTACGCGCAAAGTCTGTAGGTAAGTGTTTTCGCCATTCTGACTGGGGAACAAGTGCGCCAATTTCTGCAATTCTTTGCCAAAAAGGTTTTTTGCGGAATTCGGGATCAGCTTGAAGTTGAGCGAATTTTGCTTGTAATTCAGCTATTGTCGGAAGTTCCTCTATTGTCGGAATTTCTTCTGTGCGAGTGGGATTGTTTGGGGGATTCATAATCATTTAGTGGGATTGGTTTACTACATATATTATAACTTTGAATTGACGTTAGTTCTGTGTTTGTTATTTTTCCTCATCTTCTCTTGGTGCGCCGTACATATAATGTTCCGCGTTACGCGCAAAGTCTCTGGGAAAGTGTTTTCGCCATTCTGATTGGGGAACAACGTTACCAATTTCTATAATTTTTTGCCAAAAAGGTTTTGCTAAAAATTCTGGGTCATTTTCTAGTGCATCCCATTTAGCATCGAGTTCTTCCATTGATAACTCAGGCTCTTCGGATGTGTTAGAGGTTGAATGATTGTTTAAGTTAGTCATGATTAAAGTTTCCTTAGTGATAATAGGTTACTTTTATTATAGCATTTTCAAGTTGGATTGAGGTACGGAGATTATCGAGGGGAATTAACCACAGAGACACAGAGGACAGGGAGATTATTTGCCAATGTTATAATTTATAATGATGATGGCAAGAGAGCCGAATGTTTAACTGAAAGCTTGACATTATTTTATGTACAGACTATATTATATTTATGGAATAGAATATTATATTTGATCCAGATTTTAGGTTCTGGTTTTATCAACAAGAACAGGGACTTCAAAATGAAGTATTTGCTGTTTTAACTGTATTGATGAAACTTAAACCAGCACTGGGGAGACCACGAGTTGATACCATTGAAGGAGCTTCTTTTAAGAATATGAAAGAGCTTCGTATTCAGTATAAAGGTGAACCTTGGCGTGTTTTATTTGCCTTTGATCCTCATCGACAAGCAATTTTACTTGTTGGGGGGAACAAGTCAGGTAACAAAAGATGGTACAAAGAAA
>NZ_JASJFG010000795.1:0-6943 GCF_030065375.1 Microcystis sp. M49636_WE2
CCTGCTAAATTGTTGAGGGAAGTTGCCACATCGGGATGATTTTCTCCTAAGAGTCGTTTATGCAAATCTAATGCTTCTAGATGGAGAGGTTCCGCTTCTTTGTACCTGCCTTGGGAACGGTACAATCCTGCTAAATTGTTGAGGGAAGTTGCCACATCGGGATGATTTTCTCCTAAGAGTCGTTTATGCAAATCTAATGCTTCTAGATGGAGAGGTTCCGCTTCTTTGTACCTGCCTTGGAATTCGTACAATCCTGCTAAATTGTTGAGGGAAGCTGCCACATCGGGATGATTTTCTCCTAAGTGGGTTCGAGTTGCGGTTAAACAATCTTGATAGTAGGGTTCTGCAGCAGCATACAATCCTTGTCCTTCATAATAACGAGCTAAACCTGTATAGGACCAAAATAAATCCTCATCAGCAATATATTCTGAATATTCCTTGACAGATGCTTGCAGATGGGGAATGAAAGGTGTAAATTCTTCAACTTTTTTCAGAGTCGGATTCTGGGGCATTTCCGCCGATTTCTTCGCCATAATAATACAATAACGGCGTTTTGCGGGTTCTGCGTGGGATGATGCTTCTAACTTATCCCGAAAATAGCGACGCAGCAGGGTATGAATTTCATACCAACCATCACCCGTATCCTTAACCAAACTCAGATGGACTAAACTATCGGTTAACCATTCCTCCACTGTATCCCCATCCTCATCGGGAAATAAATCCAGAATCATCCCCTTGGGAAAGGGCGCAAGAGCGAATAAACTGAGGTAAAGTGCCAAAATTTGGGCTTCTGGTTCGCTGTTCAACTCCTCCCAACTGAGATTAAAGGCAGCTTTCACCCCTCTTTCCCCAGTCATTTCTGTATCAAACTTGGTATTTTTGGCTAAGATTGGCTCATCTAAGCCTTTTTCGGCTAATTTCTGCCGTATTTTGCTAATTTTCCAATCCTGTCGCTGTTTTAGCAGCCTTGCCACCAATTCTAACCCCAAAGGTAAATAACCTAAATCCTGACAAAGTTCTTTAGCTTGTTCTAACTCGGCATCAATGCGTTCATTTCCTAGATAAATTTCTAATAATTTTAATCCCTCTTCTGCTGTTAACAGGCCTAGGTTTATTGTATGTATTGCTTGTGATAAATAGTGAAAGCGAGTTGTAATTAATACCTTAAAGCGTTTATCTTGTTTTGGTGGTAAGTAAGGCTGAATTTGTTCATAATCTCGTACATCATCAAAGATTATCAATACATCTCCTTCTATCCAATGTTGCCAACAGTAGCGGACTCGTTCCGTCAATGTGCCTTGATCTGGTAGCATTAACTTAAGATATTGACTCGCAAAGTCAACAATCTGAATCCCTGGGTCATTATTGAGGGCATTTAACCAACATATTCCCCCTAAAAAAGTTTTATTATCCCACTCTCTCCAAGCATACTGTAACGCTAATTCTGTTTTTCCAACTCCCCCCATCCCACTTAAAGCAATCATTGTATATTGATTATCTTCATTTAAAAAGTCATGAATTTGTTGTGATTCCCTTTCTCTACCAATAAATTCCCTACTCCCACGATTCGGTAAATTATGATTAGATAAAACATTGATTTTATCACCAACTACATTGTCACCGTTACCATAAAAACCATGACCCGAAAATACGTTGAAAATATTAAGAGTATCTTCTGTGAGGAACAACCGCAACGAAAACCAAGAGTTTAAATCGGGCATAACTCGAATTGCTGTACTATGAAATGGACGAGACATCCACCAGATTTGTCTTAGATTAAATTGGGCTAAATTCTCTCGATTAAAATTAATTACCCGTAAAGCTTCCACCAAGGGAATTTCTTTGACGAAGGCTGTTTCAAACCCACTAATAGAAACCACACCTGATGCTATATTTTCTAATTCTTTAAAAAGAAAATTAAACACAACAGAAGGGTTTTCCAAAAGAGGCAATTTAATTTCATGAAAAGGGATTTCTTTTTCTTTAAATTGATTCCGCAATTCTCTAATTACTTTTTGACGGGAAAACTCCGAAGAAAATTCGACCCGTGCTAAACTTCTGGAACACCTTTGACTCCACAATAACAACCGTGCTATAGTATCGGCAATACTTCCCGGAATTAATTCAGATTTATTTGCTTGATGTACCACCAGGAACACCTCCTTGAGAAGAAAAAGGAATAATATTTTGAGAATTTAAAATATCTACGACCAAAGGATGCACCCCAAAACACCGTTCACCGTTACCTTTATCTAGTTCTTGAATCGCCCGATCATTTAGTAAAGCATATAATATTTCATTAGGAATTTGTGCTTTTTTATCCCCGTCGTAAATTCGCTTTAAAAGTGCAGCTTTATCGTCATAACTAACGTGATCAATGTCAAAATTACTATCCCCTAAACGGCGTTCGTATTCTGTTCTTAAATTGCTAATAGCAATGTTAACAGCATCGGCATCAATCGTTTTTTTATTATCTAGAATTGCCGTATCTGAGGCATAATTTACTAAATAAAAAATATCCCTAATATTGCCTCCAGAAGCTACAATAATACGTTCTATCTGTCCCTGCTCAAATAAGTCAGAATTAACTCGTACTTCTAATACTTTTCTCACAGCACTTCGTCCTTGTTGATTGGGAGAGTGATTTTGTTGTTGATGAAAAACAGCCGTATCTGGAATGATCAGACTATTTTCAGGGAGAAAAGCTAGACGAATCGCTGGAGATGAATTATACAATGCAATTGGTAAATTAAAAATAAGATGAATATTTAAGTCTTTAAAAATATTAGAGTATTTAATAAATAAATCTGTAATTCTTTCCGTTGGAATACCTGCTTTATCAAAATCTTCACCGATTATTAACCATTGACGTTTTTCTTTTTCTTGCAATTTTTGATTACAATCATCAAGGAGTTGATTGGCAACGAAAATTAAATCATTAAATCGACGAATGCGATATTCTACTACTTTTTTTTCTCTGGTTGAAGCAAAGCGTAATTCACCCTTAAGAGAAGCAAAAAGTCCTAACATTTGCGACCAAAGAGAATCCCCTTTAATACCTCCTCCTGCTTCTATTGTAACTTTGCTTTCTCTAGTTTCTTTACGGGTAATTTCTTCTTGATTAAACCAATTCAAGAGATTTTGTAAATTTTCTTCCCTTGGTCTTTGAGCAATTGCAACCGTTTGTTCGACAATTTCAATTACCATCAACAAAACAACATCAAGGGGATTAAAATTAAGAGGATCAAGATCACTTAGAATACTAAATCGAATAGCACGAAATTTATTGTCAATCTCAGCATCATTAATTAAGCGGGTTAATTCTGTTGATTTACCTACCCCTGGATGTCCCATTAAACAAGCTTTATAAGAGTCTTTAGCTTCTAAGGCTCGTTCTAATCCTAGTTTGAGACGTTTGATTTTATCCCCACCTCTAACCTCATTCATTTCCTGTCGATAAAAAGCATCAATTTCTCTCTGGGTTGTCAGGGGGGAGGGAGATAAGGTTAAATGGATTTCTTTGAGAGAAGTGGCTGCTTGAAAACGAGTGAGAGAGAAGTTTTCCATAAAAATTGGCTCTTCTAGGTTCTGTGTGAGCATGGTATAATGATAACACAGAACGGGAGGTGGGTTATGTGGATAAATGACTCTTCTCGACTTTGTGTGATAATTTTTGCTTATGGAATCGCAAAATGTTTACCGGACAAGACTTTTAAGACTATTTTGACGTTCGGCGAAGCTCGGTCGAGCTGCAGAAGAAACTATCAGTATAGATCTCGTTTCCACACAGAAACCGGAAGAGCCAAAATTTAGCAATCAAAAGTTGAATAGATGGTATTTATTAATTCTAAACTGCTATTACTTTAATTTCTTCTAGCTTTGCTTAAAATTGCTAATTTTCCTCTTGATCAGCAGTAAGCTAGTTCGCATTTAAAGTTCTAGTTAAGATAAGGGAACAGGGAACAGGTCAAAACAAATATCAAATTTAGACGCATAACAGCTTATCCACCAACTCAGCAAAAAATGCGGCGTTGCTGAATGACAGTAAAATTTTTCCATATTTTCAATAAACTTACCTGTTTGTTGCCAAACTTTCTCTCCCACTTTTTCACCAGTTTTCTCTAGCGCTTTAGTGGCAATAATCGAACCAACTGCGATCGCTGCTCCTGTAAGAGGGTCCATAGATAAAATAGGGGTGATGAGGGTTGAGTTTATTATATTATTGGGTTTTGATTTTTTGCCACAATATAGGGATTTTAGAGATTGCTTCAGTGGTAAATTCCCGTACTGCTAAAGTAAACTTGTGGTTAAGGGAGCATTCATGATTCAGCCCTCATTTTAGCTTTCATAATTTTATTCTGCCCTATTTTTCTTAATCAATCACAGTCCATGACACAATCACAGCAATCACAGTCAAGACGGCATGGGAGAGGAAAGATCCGTGTTATCGTAAAAATGGGGATAGATGGGGGGGTTGGTCTTGCAAAATCGGCAAATAGGGATAAAATCAAAACAAGTTAATTTTTTCCTTACCATATCATGTTAACCCCATCGGATAGTAAATTATCTAAGCAGCAGCAGATTCTCTCGGCTGTTTCCGAAGAGGAACAGCTTAAACAGCAACGGATTCAGGAAGTGCTATTGTTAATAGATAGTTTATTCCAAAGAGAGGAAACGACTTTTAGAATTATCATCGACTGTCTTTACGATGTGGGTTCGTTAAATTTAATTAATAAAAAGTTTCATCGTCGTTACTTAAATTTTATTATGAAAGCGATCGCTCGTTTTTCTAAGCCTATATTCAGAATTTATGCTCTCTATTGGGTGAAAAAAAATAGCCCGAAATTAATTACTAATTGGTTGGCTAGTAAGGTTAAATTCTAGATCGATCCCCCCTTAATCCCCCCTTGATAAGGGGGGTGCCGATCCCCCCTTAATCCCCCCTTGATAAGGGGGGTGCCGATCCCCCCTTAATCCCCCCTTGATAAGGGGGGTGCCGATCCCCCCTTAATCCCCCCTTGATAAGGGGGGGAACTGACGATTTTTAACAGGTGCATCTCAATTTGGTCGAAATATCTAGATGACATTTTGGGCGCACGCAGTGCGCCCCTACCATTGGCGCAATAATATTATTGTAGGGGCGAATTGCATTCGCCCTCTTTGAACAACTTCTGCTGCTCACCTATAGGTGAGAGAAAATCAGAAATATTGAGATGCACCCATTTTTAACACCTAACCACTTATAAACCCCAGAGACAGTAAACAGGACCAAGAAAAACTGTTTTGGCAAACCCTAGCTAGGGACTTAAATTTGCACCTGTCTGAGATGACGACGGGGATCGGTGGTACGCTGAGATTTAATTTTCTCGTATAATTCCCGTTCGATCGCCGTTAATTCTTTGGGAGTATCGATGACAATTTTGACTAATTGATCGCCGCGTTGTCCTTTATTGTCGATCCAACCTTTGCCGCGTAAGCGCAGGGATTGACCGGAACGAATACCGGCGGGAACTTTTATCGTCACCATGCCATCGGGGGTAGGAACTTCGATTGCTGTGCCTAAAACCGCCTCATCGGGGGTAATCGGGACTTCACAGGTCAAATTATCGCCTTCAAAAGTAAAGAAAGGATGGGATTCTAATTCCACATCGAGAAATAGATCTCCCCGTTGTTTACTCAAGGGATCGATTAGTCCTTTACCCCGTACCCGGAGACGATTACCGGTTTTAGTTCCTGGGGGGATTTTGATATCGATCATTTCTCCGGCTAAATTAACCCGTTTTTGTACTCCTCGTAAAGCTTCCCCAAAACTCAGACGTAGTTTAGCGGTGGAGACACCAGAAGTGACGGATTGCGGTGGAGTACGAGCGCCGGCAAAGTCGTTAAAATTGCTAAAATCGCCAAATCCTCCCCTCGGAGTACCGTAGGAATGGGAACTGGGGCGAGTACCGCCGGAGCGCCCCATGCGACCGAGCAGTTCATTGATAAAATCATCAAAGGTGTTGTACTGGCTAAAGTCAAAACCGGCCGAACCGAAGTCAACCCCCGGATTACCACCCGGCCAATTTGATCGCCCGGCCTGTTGCCAATATTGTCCAAATTGATCGTATTTTTGGCGTTTTTCGCTATCGGAGAGGACTTCGTAAGCTTCACTAATTTCTTTAAAACGTTCTTCGGCGCTTTTATCGTTAGGATTGCGATCGGGATGATATTTGACGGCTAATTTACGAAAAGCTTTTTTAATTTCTTCAGTGCTGGCAGTTTTACCTACTCCCAGAACGGCATAATAATCTTTATAATCTGCGGCAGGCATCGATACGCTATCTCCTTAGCAATGAGGATTCAGTCGGGATATTCCTAATCTAACTTAATTTTATCGTTGTCAGGCTTGAATCAGTGATCAGTGATCGGTGAACAGTAACCAGTAACCGGTGATCAGTGAAAATAAAGTGCCAAAGTTTTCACTTAACACTATCTACTTAAAACTCCAATCTGATAACTGATAACTGATAACTGATCACTGAAAGGGAAATTGCCGACGACGACGATACCAAGTTCCCACACCTACTAACAGAGCAATAAGGGTAAAAGCCACCATCAGGGGCAATATATCGCCTTTTCCTAAAGATTTCAAGCCCGCACCCATCATAACAAAGGGTAAAATTCCGGGGACAGTGCCTAATAAAGTACCGATGAAATAATCGCGAAAACGGATAGAAGTTAATCCCGCAACAAAGTTAACGATACCGTAGGGAATAATCGGTAATAGACGGATAGCAAACATATAAAATAGGCCGCCTTGCTGCATTTCTGCATCGATCGCTTGCCATTTTCCCTGAAATTTTTTGGCGGTATATTCCCGGCCGATAGTACGGGTAAAAGCAAAGGCAACTATAGCGGCCACCAAAGCGGCGATCGTTGTCCAAACTGTTCCCATAACTAC
>NZ_JASJFG010000800.1:0-1825 GCF_030065375.1 Microcystis sp. M49636_WE2
ATGGATGTGGATAGTCTCGATTTATTGCAGTTTCACTGGTGGGATTATCGCGATAAAAATTATCTAGATGCCTTATATTTTTTAGGAGAATTACAACAGGAAGGCAAAATTAAACACCTGGCCTTGACTAATTTCGACACGGAACATTTAAAAATTATTCTCAGCGCCGGGATTAAAATAGTCTCCAATCAAGTCCAGTTTTCTCTAATCGATCGCCGTCCCCTCGTCAAAATGGCGCAATTTTGCCAAGAACATAACATCTATCTACTCGCCTATGGTACTCTAGCAGGAGGCTTATTAGGGGCAAAATATCTCGGTCATCCCGAACCCAATGCCATGAGTCTCAATACCGCTAGTTTACGGAAATATAAAAACATGATCAATGCTTGGGGAAACTGGCAATTATTCCAAGAATTATTAACCGTTCTTAAAGCGATCGCTGATTCCTATCACGTCACCATTCCTAATGTGGCAGTGCGTTACGTTCTCGAACAAAAGGCCGTAGCCGGGGCAATTATCGGGGTGCGTTTGGGTGTTGCTGAACATATCCAAGAAAATGCCCGTATTTTCGATTTTCAATTATCCCCCCAAGACTATCAAAAAATTGATCATGTCTTGCAAAAATCCCGGGATTTATTGCAGTTGATCGGTGATTGCGGTGATGAATACCGTCGTTAAGTAGGTAGGTGTTAAAAATTCTCAGCTTTCCCCCCTTATTAAGGGGGATCCCCCCGCCTATCGGCACCCCCCTTATCAAGGGGGGCAGGGGGGATCGGCACACCCCTTATCAAGGACTGATAACTGATAACTGATAACTGAAAAGAGGCTAATGATGAGATTTGAACAACCAATCCCCGATGATCCCGCTAATCAATGGCGCTATCAATTAGATCAATTCGTGCAAGAAAATCAACAGGAATTAGCCGGTTTAATGTGGGGTTTACTCTCGGAATGGGGAAAAGATACCCAAGAAACCCTGGGCATCGATCTTAAACCCCAGCCCCATTTTGTCTGTTGTTCTAGGGAGGCTCTAGAGAAATTAAATCGCCAGGTTAATCGCAAAATTCAAGAGATGCTTGGGATTATTTATCGCTATAATCCCAGCGAAGAAGTGGCTATAGTTGCTATCGGTGATGGTCAGGTAAAATTGATTTATTTTCAACCCGATCTTTCCCCTCCTGAATGTTTTGATCGCCTCGAAGTGGATCTCGATACTCTCATTCAACAGTTAGAGGCCAAAATGCTGGCGGAAATCCAATCTTTCCCAATTTGATGCCGATTGCCAGCGCAAAAAGTTGGCAGGTTGTCCCACGGATAAACCCGCTAATCCGATCGCTTTTCTGGGGGATTCTGTCCCTAGAAGAATCGCTGTTTCTAAATCACATATTCCCCAGTTAACTAAATTGGCTACTCCTTGTAATAAGGGTAAGGTTGTTCCCGCTAAAGTACCATCAAAAAGTCTTGCTGTTCCCTGTTTAACTTCAATTTCTCTCTCGTCCCAAGGATAGACACCATCTTCTAAACCGATCGGCGCTAAAGCATCACTAACTAAGAAAATTCCTCGATGATAATTACTGGCTTTTAGTAATAATTCTATCATGGTTGGATGGATGTGTTGACCATCGGCAATTAACCCACAATACACATCGCGATTGATAATTGCTTCCCCTAATAACCCCGGTTGACGATGGTGTAAAGGAGGCATGGCATTAAAGGCATGAGTAACCATTTTTGCCCCCTGTAAAAAGGCTTTTTTGGCTATTTCTTGACTCGCTTGCGAATGTCCTAAACTGACGGTAATCCCTCGATCGCTTAGGTATTTAAT
>NZ_JASJFG010000697.1:0-1915 GCF_030065375.1 Microcystis sp. M49636_WE2
TATCTACGCCATTTTCCCGAAAAACTGGGGCTAATTCGTTATATCCGGGTAAATGGGAGGTGGAACAGGTGGGAGTGAATGCCCCGGGTAAGGCAAAAAGAACAACGGTTTTTCCTTTGAATAATTCCTCGCTGGTGATGTTCACCCATTGATTATTTTGACGCACGGGAAAGGTGACATCGGGAACTCTCTGCCCTTCTCGGTTTGGTAGCATAATCGTCAACTCCTAATTGCTAAGTCGTACTCATTTCGAGTTTGTATAAATTAAGTGTAATCATAACGACTACGAGTTGTCAACAAGTATTTATGCTTAAATCAGGAGATAGGAGACAGGAGGCAACAGGCAACAGGCAAGAGTCTCCAAGAAGGAATCTGGCAATTCTCCCACCTAAAAAGAAGATTAGAAACTAAGTACATCAAAGCTTTTAGCTGAACAAATAAGGTTTTAGATTCGTCCGTTGTTATCAGTTACTTCTGTCTCCTGTATACTGTCTCCTGTCTCCCTTCTCCCCACTTCCCCACCTCCCAATTCATAATTCATAATTCATAATTCCCACTTCTCCCCACACCCAACCCCTTTTTTTACTGAAAAATGATGTTTTCCTTCCTGAAAAAAAGCTATAAATGGCTAGGACTAGCGATAATAACGGTGATTTTGGCGATTACACCCGCCGTCATTGCCCAATCAACCACTAGCACCATACCTCTGGCAAAAATTAACTGGTTACAGGCGATTTTTTTGGGATTTGTGCAGGGAGTGACGGAATTTTTGCCGATTAGCAGTACCGCTCATTTAAAAGCGATTCCCGTCTTTTTGGGTTGGGGAGATCCTGGTGTCACCTATACAGCAGTGATTCAATTGGGCAGTATTGCGGCGGTATTGTCCTATTTTTGGCAGGATTTAAGGCAAATATCCACGGGAATGGTGAAAGCGGTGGCTAGTTCCGATTATCGTTCCCAGGATTTTCGTTTAGCCGTGGGGATTATCCTAGGCACAATTCCGATCGTTTTCTTCGGTTTGTTAATGAAACTTTTCATTCCCGATTTAGATAACTCCCCCCTGAGAAGCATGACAGCGATCGCCTGTGCCTCCATAGTCATGGCTTTACTCTTAGGTACGGCCGAAAAAATCGGGAAACATAAACGCAGTTTTGAGACTTTGCGACAAAAAGACGGGGTTTTAATGGGATTAGCCCAAGCTTTAGCCCTAATACCGGGGGTATCTCGTTCTGGGTCCACCTTAACTGCCGGGTTATTCATGGGTTTAGAAAGGGCCGTAGCGGCGCGATTTTCCTTTCTGCTGGGGATTCCGGCGATAACTTTAGCCGGTTTAGTGGAATTTAAAGGAGTTCTCGACCAGATTAACACCAGTGAATTAATTCCCCTCGCTATTGGGGTAATTTCCTCGGCGATATTTTCCTATCTTTCGATCGCTTGGTTATTAGATTATCTCAAAAAACAGAGTACCTGGGTTTTTGTCTGGTATCGTCTCTTTTTCGGGGTTACTATCCTGATTGGTGTGGCCTGGGGGCGTTTTTCCTGACCTTTTGGCATTCTAATTAGGGTTTGCGGCAAAAAGTTTGTTGGTGGGGACAGGGTGTGGGGTGTGGGGTGTGGGGTGTAGGTTTTTACAGATTTTCATCTGGTCAATTACCTAATTTTTAGGGAAAAAGTCCCTGAATTTTCCCCCCGATCACTCCCAGATATGGTACTTTTTGATTGACAAAAAGTCTAAAAGTCTTACCCAACAAGGTTTTTAGCTTTATTCAGCCAGCCCTAATTAATTTCTAAAAAATCTTGCAATTTTTGTAGATAAGTAGGGGCATCTTCTAACATGGGAAAGTGAGCAGTATTAGCCATCTCCACATACTGGATATTATTATTCAAATCCGCCGCCATTTTGCCCATTTTGGCA
>NZ_JASJFG010000427.1:0-15345 GCF_030065375.1 Microcystis sp. M49636_WE2
AAACTCTTATCCTCGCCCTTCCCTCCTTCGCAGAGGGGTTAAAACGGGGTGAAGACCTACAATTATTGGGTTTACAAGCTTCCCGCACCAGTACCCTTGAATTCGATCGAGTTCAGTTATCTCACGACTGGATTATCAGCTTGGAAGCAGCAAAATTTTTACCCTCAGTCCGCCCCTGTTTCTTGCTGTTACAATGCGGACTGGCCCTTGGCATTACGCGTAAATCCCTTGGGGAGACAGAGAAAAGTTTAGGGGGAAAGGCAGCGGTAGCCAGCGATCGTTATTTCTTCGCCCGGGAGCGTCTGACTCGTCTAGAAAAGACAATCGAGCAATTCAGCACCCTAGAAAGCTTCGATCTCGGACGAACACGCCAACTATTCACCCTCAGAGTGGACATTACCCGGTTAGCGGTGGAATCCGTAGGGTTAGAAGCGGAAATTAAGGGAGGAAAAGGCTATTTCCGTAATAGCGACACGGCCCGACGGCTGCGCGAAGTCGCCTTTTTACCTGTGTTAACTCCGAGCCTGATTCAACTGGAAAAAGAATTACAACGTCAGTCCTCTACCGATAAAATTCTCCCTGGCGAACTCGAGCGAGCGGGGGTGAGGGAATGAGTATCGCCACGGATTACCCCGTCCTCAATCTAAAAAATCTCCATAAACGCTATAAAACCCGCCATGGCTACCGTACCGTTTTTGAGGATATTAACCTACAGGTGCGCTCCGGTGAGGTGGTTTGTTTGCTTGGGGCCAGTGGTTGCGGTAAATCTACCCTCCTTGCCACCGCCGCTGGTTTGCAGAGTGCCGATGGCGGAGAAATACAATTGCACTCACGACCCCTACAAGCCCCAGACATCCGCAGCTCGATCGTCTTTCAATCCCCCGCCCTTTTACCTTGGTTAACCGTTTGGCAAAACGTGGCTTTTGGTTTGAAATTAAAGCGGATGCCCCGCCTCGATCATCAGCAATTGCGCGAAAGGGTTCACACCGCCGTTAAAAGCGTCAAACTAGAGGGCTTCGAGCGTGCCTATCCTCATCAACTATCGGGCGGTATGGCTCAGAGAGTTTCTCTAGCCCGCGTCCTCGCCCGCCGCCCCTCTCTCCTCCTCCTGGATGAGCCGTTTAGCGCCCTCGACGCGATCACCCGTTTCGAGATGCAAAAACTCCTCCTAGAAGTCATAGCTCTCTATAACAGCACGGTTCTCCTCGTTACCCACGACATCGACGAGGCCCTATTAGTAGCCGATCGAGTTCTTCTCATGGGCCGTCATCCGGTGGGCATCCGCCGAGAATGGACGATCACGATGCCGAAACCCCGTTTCGAGTCAGCCAAGCTTTTGAGTGATCTACGCCGGTCAATTTTTCAAGAATTAGCCCTTGTGATGACACTGTAAATCTATGAACCTACACGATAATTGTGCTTGTTGCGGCATGAGCCGTCGAGATTTCCTGAAACTTTCGGCACTGTTTACCAGTTCCTTCGGAGCAGCGATCGCCGCCGATAATTGGAATCTCCCCGTTAACGCCAATGCCAACGATCAGCCTGTGAAAATCGGTTATCTACCGATTACGGATGCCGCCCCCCTATTGGTGGCCCACTCCCGAAAACTTTATCAAGCGGAAGGTTTAACTGCCGAACAACCGCGCCTATTCCGTTCTTGGGCGCAGATTGTTGAAGCCTTTCTCGCTCGGCAGGTGAACGTTATTCATGTTCTTTTTCCCACCTCGATCTGGATTCGTTACGGGCGCAATTTCCCCGCTAAAATCGTCGCTTGGAACCATACCAACGGTTCAGCCCTCACCGTCCTTCCCGATATTGAAAATCCCAGGGAATTGGGAGGTAAAACGATCGCGGTTCCTTTCTGGTATTCCATTCATAATTTGGTCTTGCAACAACTCTTACAACGTAACGGGCTGAAAATAGTTCGCAAAGCCAAGGACGCGCCGATCGCTTCTAACGAGGTTAATCTAGTGGTTCTCCCGCCCCCGGATATGGTATCAGCCCTCGCCAATAAGAGCATCGGCGGTTATATCGTTGCTGAACCTTTCAACGCAGCGGCGGAAAATCTCAAAACCGGTAGGGTTCTCCGTTTCACCGGCGATGTCTGGAAGAATCACGCCTGTTGCGTCGTCTTTGTTCACGAGGAGGATATTAGGCAACGGAAACAATGGACGCAGAAGGTGGTAAACGCCCTCGTTAAAGCCCAACTCTGGTCCCGGGGCAATCGCTCGGAAGTGGCCCGGATTCTCTCTAAAGATGGTGGAAAATATACGCCTCACCCGCTGCCAGTATTGCAACGGGCGCTTACTTACTACGATCGCAATTTCTATAAAAAAGACGGAGCGATCGAGAATCCAGACTGGCAAGTCAACCGGATCGATTTCCAGCCCTATCCTTTCCCTTCCTATACCGAGGAACTGGTACGCTTGCTCAAAATCACTCAGGTAGAAGGAAATACGGATTTTCTCCAAAAACTGCAACCCCGACAGGTGGCCCGGGATCTCGTGGATGACTCTTTTGTCCGTAATGCCTTGCAACAGGTGGGCGGACCGAAAGCTTTCGGCTTACCGAATAATCTCTCCCGCATCGAGACGATCAAATTTTAAAGGTCTGAACCCATGAAGTCACAATCTTTGACCTCCCCGCCAAGAGCTTTACTACCCTTATGGGGTATCGGTTTTGGATTATTGCTCTGGTGGCTATTTACCAGTCCTCTATGGCACTCAAACCCGATTTTAAATGATTTTTCCCCTGAGCGATCTTTTGTCGCTTTATTACGTCTTTTTGTTGGGGGGGAGATTATGCCCCATATCCTCACCAGTTGCCGCCGGGTTATTGTGGGCTTGGTTCTCGCTAGTGCCATCGGTGTGCCGTTGGGGGTATTAATCGGGTTGTATCGCTCCCTTGAATCGGCTTTGTCGGCCCTATTTCAATTTCTACGCATGATCTCGCCCCTTTCTTGGATGCCTTTAGCGGTGATGGTTTTGGGCATTGGTGATCTACCCGTGTATTTTTTGCTGACGGTGGCGGCTATCTGGCCGATCCTTCTCAATACGGCTGCTGGGGTTAATGCGGTTGATCGCTCTTGGTTGACTTTAGCCCGCAGTCTCTGTGCTACCCGAGGGGAAACGGTTTTCCAGATTATTCTGCCTGCGATCCTCTCCCATCTCCTAACTGGTTTCCGTTTGGCTATAGGTATTATCTGGATCGTTCTTGTCCCGGCGGAAATGCTGGGGGTTAGTGCGGGTTTGGGTTATTATATTCTCGATACACGCGATCGACTCGCCTATTCAGAGTTGATGGCAGTGATTCTCGTTATTGGCGCGATTGGTTATCTGCTCGATTGGGGTTTGCGTCTGGCTCATCGCTCTTGGACGCATCAAGATTAGCCTATTGGTTCGACTATTTTAATCCCACATTCCGCACCCTAAGTGTCACAAGGTCTCAAAAGAGGGAGGGGCGTGAGTCAAAATACTTATCTAGAGGAGTGATTTGGCGGCAAGCTGCCACCAACTAAGCCGAAATTTTCAGGGTTCCTCCGCTCATTCTCAATAAATAGGGTCTGCTAAAAAAGTTTGTTGGTGGGGGCAGGTTGTGGGGTGTGGGGTTTTACCGATTTTGAGGTAGTCAGTTACCTAATTTTCAGGGAAAAAATCCCTAAATTTTACCCCCGATCACTCCAATGGTAGGCACTTTTTCAGGGAAAAAAAGTCTAAAAGTCTTATCCAGCAAGGTTTTTAGATTTATTCAGCAGACCCTAAGTAGTCGTGCAAAATTAATTTCTTGGTTAGGATAGGCAAAAGGCAAAAGGCAAAGGCTTTATCGAAATGTGTAATTAATTTTGCTTAGGTACTTAACTCTCAAGTTATGAATTGTTTCTCCCCACACCCCACTTCCCTATCACCCCACTTCCTCAATGGAATTACACGGCAAAGCCACAGTTGTTCTAGATTTGCAACTTATTAAATCCTCATTCCTAACTGAAATTCTCACTACCCCATCATTTGCTGACATTAGGGGGTTGATCGCCTCGACACCGGTGATCAATGGAAGTTTCGATGATATTATCTTAGTGCATGGAAATCCACTCTTGATTTAGGACTGTATATCATGACCCACGCACCTATATCCCCAGTCGTGCTGGTTATCCTTGATGGTTGGGGTTATCGCCCGCAAAGGTCGGATAATGCGATCGCAATGGCGAAAACCCCGATTATGGATAGTCTCTGGGAAGTGTATCCCCACACCTTAATCCGCACCTCCGCTAAGGATGTGGGACTACCAGAAGGACAGATGGGCAACTCGGAAGTTGGCCACCTGAATATCGGAGCGGGGCGAGTTGTCCCACAAGAATTAGTACGAATTTCCGATGCGATCGAAGATGGTTCGATTCAACAAAATCGGGCTTTATTAAAACTCTGCGCCGAGATTCGCCCCAAAAAAAGCAAATTACACCTAATTGGTTTATGTTCTGAGGGAGGAGTCCATTCCCATCTCGATCACTTACTGGGATTATTAGACTTAGCGAAAGTGCAAGGGATTAGCGATGTCTGCATTCATGTCATCACCGATGGTCGCGATACTAATGTTACCGACGGGATGCTCGCTATTAAACGGATTCAAGAACATATTAATAAAATCAGTCTCGGTCGCATGGTGACTCTCAGTGGCCGTTATTATGCCATGGATCGGGATCGCCGTTGGGATCGGGTGGAAAAAGCCTATAACGTGATGACCAGTGATCAAGGTATCGACGGGCGATCGATCACGGAAGTATTACAGGCATTTTATGATCAAAATATTACCGATGAATTTATTCCCCCCACCAGAATTGCCCCGGGGGCGATCGAAGCGGGCGATGGGGTGATATTCTATAATTTCCGTCCCGATCGAGCTAGACAGTTATGTTATGCCCTGACTATGCCCGATTTTGAAGATTTCGATCGAGATTTAATTTCTCCGCTTAGTTTTGTCACTTTCACCCAATACGATCCGAAATTACCGGTAGATGTGGCCTTTGCCCCCCAGAATTTAAATAATATTTTAGGACAGGTGATCGCTCAACAGGGATTAAAACAGTTTCGTTGTGCGGAAACCGAAAAATATCCCCACGTCACCTACTTTTTTAATGGGGGGTTAGAAAAACCCTTTGAGGGAGAAGTGCGCGAATTAATTCCTAGTCCAAAAGTCGCCACCTATGATCAAGCTCCGGCCATGTCGGCAGCCGCGGTGACAGAAGCGGTCTGTGGGGCGATCGAACAGGGGATCTATAGTCTGGTGGTAGTCAATTACGCTAACCCCGATATGGTGGGTCATACGGGCATTTTAGACGCGGCCATGAAAGCAGTGGAAACGGTGGATCTATGCTTGGCTAAGTTGTTAAGTAGCGTCAATAAATTGGGGGGAACAGTGTTAATCACTGCCGACCACGGTAACGCGGAAACGATGGTGGATGAGTCGGGTAATCCTTGGACGGCCCATACGACTAATCCCGTTCCTTTAATTTTAATTGAAGGGGAAGGGAGAAAAATCCCCGGCCACGGTGGCGATGTGCAGCTGCGGGATGATGGTCGTTTAGCCGATATTGCCCCCACTATCCTGGAAATTCTCTCTATTCCTGTCCCAGTGGAAATGACCGGGCGATCGCTGATTAAACCGGCCGAAGTGGAAATTAAAGCCAGTCGCACTCCCGTCCGCATCTCGCTTTAACGAGTAAAAAGTCAAGAAAGGGGAATTTTATGCTGAAAACCATCGAAGGTGTTTATCGAGATGGACAAATACACCTAACCGAGTTACCCAATGATATTAGCGATCGCTCACAAGTGCTGGTGACTTTTCTCGATCAAATCGATCCTAGTAAGCTCAGACAACTGATGGAGTATTTAGAGAGCATTGAGGGGATTCAGCAAGGTTTTGAGGAGATAAACTCCGGTAAAACCCGTCCTCTTGCCGATTTTGCCCAAGAAATGGCCGAAAAATATGGTATTTCAGGTTGAAATTACCCCAACTGCCACGGCACAGATCGAAAAAGCCTATCGCTGGTATCGAGGTTATAATGCCGAGTTTGCTGACCGTTGGTTTCGAGGATTAATGAATGCTATTGCGACTCTGCAAGAGAAACCAACTCGTTGTGCTTTAGCGCTCGAACAGACGATTTTTCTACCCAAAGAAGTCCGACAACTTTTTTATGGGAAAGGTAAAAATGTCTATCGAGTGCTTTTTACAATTAGAGATAGTACGGTTTATGTGTTAAGTAGCTGGTTATAATTAAATTAAAAATGGATTTTAGGTTCGATCCCCCCTGCCCCCCTTGATAAGGGGGGTGCCGATCCCCCCTTAGTCCCCCCTTAATCCCCCCTTGATAAGGGGGGTGTCTGACAACTTTTAACGCCTACCTACTTATATGTTCGCCATAGCGCCCAAGCACCACTAACACTTGAGGATATAGACGATGAAGAGGACTCCAGTTGATAACTAATTCAAAGCTGACGGCTTGATAACTGCTATACTTTGTAATGGAAAATAGAGAGTAATAATCATGACAGTGGTGCTGGTAGTACAGATTATTTGGGCGCTGGCGGCGGCCTTTCTGGCGATTTTGGTGTTATTACACAGTCCCAAAGGGGATGGTATTGGCGGTATTGGCGGTCAATCACAGATTTTTACCAGCGCAAAAACGGCGGAAAAAACCTTAAATCAGGTGACTTGGGCGTTGGGGACGGTATTTATCACCCTAACTATTGTACTGAGCGCCGGCTGGTTAAATCGCTAAATGCTAAGAGGTCGGTTCTCTTTTCTAGGACTCGCAGCCTTGGCGAGTCTTTTGCTGTTTTCCTATTCTTTGATTGCCGACAGTCGATCGCTACCAGAGTTAAAAACCCATCCTTTACCCGCTAATTTAGCCCAATGGCAAGAGCAAAACCAGTCCGGGGATTATTTTGATGCTGTGGAAATCAGTCCCGTGGGGGCGTTGATTTGGTCGCAATTTCCCGTGAAGATTTATGTTCACAGCGATCGCAGTTCTTGGCTGAGTTTGGTACAACAGGCGATCGCTGAATGGGGGCAGTATTTGCCGATGGAGTTGGTAAATCGGGCAGAATTGGCCGATATCCTCATTAAACGGGAGTTACCGCCCTCGGGAGTCCGTTTTAATCCCGAAACTGGTAAGTTAGAACTGCCCCGGGTGCGTTCTGCCGTAACACAATACGAGATTTTTGTCAAGGAAAATCGCCTAACTCATCGGATGAGTATCCAGATTAGTCCTAATTTAGCCGATCGGTCGGCCTTAGCGGCAGCGCGGCACGAATTAGGTCACGCTTTGGGAATTTGGGGTCATAGTCCCCTAGAGACGGATGTAATGTATTTCGCTCAAACTAGAGATATTGCCCCGATTTCTAGCCGGGATATTAACACTTTAAAAAAGGTTTATCAGCAGCCAACTAAGTTAGGTTGGCAGATGGATCAGCTAGGGTATCTAATACCTGAATAGGTAAATATTGCTCTTCAGTCGGTTCTGCTATTAAAAAGTATAAGTTATGGATATACTTAGTATAACTGACTAAGATCCAGAAGATTAACCATCGCTTAAACCTCTATTTCCTCTAGCCATGTTTTAATCGCACTGATTAACTTGGGTTGCTGGGGAGGGGTGTTGCTGACTCAAGCTATGAATGCCAACTGTGCATCCTATCCAAAAGTTAGTTTAGCTCTAGGTTTTAAAAACCCCACACAAGAAGATTCCTATTGCAAATCAGCAACCCCAATCTTTGCCACCCTCGACAACTAAGCCAATACTAGAAACATATTGTACGGGTTTGCCTAACATTAAGGGATCTATTTCTCCCCAATCGTAAGGTTCATAATCTTCTAAACGAGATAGTTCGCTATCTAACCAATCATCTCTAGGGGCTGTTTTTTCCGAGGGATTGGGCTGTTTCAGGGAGTCTAAGGGTTTAGTCATGGGGAAAAAATGAGTTGGGAATTTATGGGACGTAACGCGCCATGGAAGTGGGAATGATTTGCCATCGGGCGGCAAATCCGCGGGTTTCAAAATGTCCTATATACAAACATTTTACCCATTATTGACTAACTCTTTAGTTCATCTAAACCTCTATTTCCTCTAGCCATGTCTAAATCGCGCTGATTAAGTTGGGTTGTTGGGGAGCGAAGGTGAAAAAGTTAGTAGGGAAACTTACAGAGAATTGTTACCAATTTTCTCAATTCCTGAGATATATTTAATGAATGAAGTTCGATGTAAAGATTAAATCTCTGTTTCTATTGGTATGTTAGTGGGTGTATCTTGACTGATTAAAATTAAATTAGATACAGGGGTGTAAATATCACACTCAATTTCTGGTACTCGAATCGTTACAATTAATGTATAGCGAACAGGTTGATCATGGCGTTCCTCTTGTATTTGTTCTTTCCACCATCCACCAACAGGATAAACGCCTATCATTCCTCTACTTGCTAAATCGACGGCCGTTCCTGTCCATATATCAGAATGAAGTGAACCTTGACTCCTTAAATGAGGACCCAAAAACCAGTTATCTTCCTCTTTAATGCCAGAAATATTTTTTTCTTCTTCTCTGGTAGCTTTATTAATTCTATGTTGAAATTGTTGATTGGTCTCTAAAGGTTTTTTTACTTGAAATCTGAGTCCATAAGAGGCATAATGGTGTTTTCTTTTATAACCTCGCTCCCCTGGATTAGGTTCTATAAAATACGATAAAGTTACTCTCAGTTCTACCTTGGCTTCTCCTAATTGTTCTAGCTTTTCTTTTGGCCAAGGTAAGCTATGAAGATTCATTTTGTCTGTTTTAATGTCACTACCATCTTTTTTAAAAGGTGTCAATTGATCTTCAATAACCATTGTTAAGTCACTATTTGAACTTTTTAAAGCTCTGTCTAAATCAGGAACACCATATCCATAGCGACGAATCAAATTTTTTTTATCTTGCTGCTTCAATTTCTTTGGAAAATTAGCTCTCATCCTAACAGTCCATTCGGCTGAATGAACAATTAAAGCGCGTATTGTTTCTGGCCAATATTTGGGATTTTCTGAAAGAATTCGAGCAGCCATATAACTAGCGAGTGCAGTTGCACAACTGGTATCACACATATAAGTAAACAATTTATAGTTATGACTATGAGCAGTTGTTAATAAGCATAAATCGTCAATCATTTGTGCAGAATTTTCCCCATCTGAGGCATAATTTCCTCCTTCACAAACAATATCCGGACGAATTGGCCATTGATTTTCCCAAGAAACAGAAGTACAACTTTTAGGAGATAAATCACCCCAAGGAGCTACAGGTTGCCAACCTTGAAAGTCGGGATGACTGATATTAACTTTTTCAGTGTAAGCTCCCACAACAAGAGCATTCCAAGCTTGTGCTGGGTTTTCAATTGTTGCCACATCATTGCGGGTTAAATAATCAGATAAAGATATTTCTTCTCTGATATTTCCTGCTGAAATAATGATTAATCGCTTAAAATTATCTTCACCAAAAGATAGTTGATCTATTGCTGCTGACCATGAGGAGGGAGTTCCATAATTTGGTGATGGCTGCTCGCTAGTTACAGCCATACAGAAAATACGTTTTCGCTTGGGATTTTGTATTTCTGGACGAGAGACTGCTTGCTCTGTAATTGCGCCATAAAGTTCAGGATCATTTTGTCCGACAGGAGGGAGAATTTTAACTGATTCTAAACGGTGAATAAGCGTTATATATCCTTGTGTTTGTAAAGCATTAAATAAATCATCATAAAGAATTAAACCCGCCATTTCTGTACCATGTGTATTATGAGGATCATGAGTTCCCCAATTAGGATCACAAGTATATAAATCACTACTATCAAGACCTTTTTCAATCAGTTTATGTCGTCTATTAACTCCATAATCAAGAAGACAGACAGCAACAGCATTATCTCTAGGAGGTAAAGTTCGATTACATAAATCCTCGACCCATTCCTCCTTTTCAATTAATTTCATATCAAGAAAAAAGGAAGGCGTATCTTTAGCAATTCTTAATTCTGCAACCGTATCAGAATTTTGAAGAACTTGCTGTATTTTTTCTACATTAGCCATAGCTAAAGTAACAGTTCTTTCGGGAAAATGTATATGAAATTTAGTCATAATATCGAGTCTTTGAGCAATGGTTTGGAAGTCTTCAAGTTGTCCACGACGTAACCATACTTCCCACCATATTGATTGTCCATTCTGAGGAAATAAAGCAGGATCATCAGTAAATAATGATTGAACTGTACCAATTTCAACGTTTTCTAGTCGTGTTATTAGGGCTGCATTTTTTGGGTTTCCTTTTGTTGTTTCTTCATCACGATATTCTTCTACTTTGTTCTCAAAAAATTCTGTCGCTGACTCTGGTACAAAAACAGTAGCCTTAACTATATTTTCTTGTTCAGGAGAAGGCTTAACAGCAACTAATTCAATTTTTTTGCGTTTATCTCCTAAATTTTCAAAAGCATTCGCTTGATCTTTTGTTACCTGAAATTCTAAATAGAATCCGGGTTGTCCGACGGCAATTGCCGATAAACGGGATTCTAATTGTTGACGAGCTTTCGTAATCGCTTCACCAATAGCAAGTTCTAATTTTGCAGCGTGTTCTATTCTGTTCCGATCGGGTGGTGGTGGATTAGGAACTGAGCGCGGTGAAGTATAATTGACGCTTTCACGAAATTTATCGTTATTCCGTAGATACAAGTGAGGAAGACGGCGAGAACGTTGCGACATTATGGGATTAGGTTTTATTCATTGAAGTTCAGATCCTTACGTTCCATAATAGCTGAAATCAGAGAATCTTCGCTTACCTTCTGACTATTTGACAAAACAGCTTGCTTGGCTGCGTCATCTGTCGCTCTGACAATTTCAGCTTGAGCGAGTCCATTGGCTTGATTAAGAATGTTTGACCAATCTTTCCAGTCAATTTCAAAAGAAATAAGACGAGATTCAATCAATTCACGAATAATTGCGGCATCGGGAAGCTGATATTCAATTACATCATCAAAACGCCTAAAAAGAGCTTTGTCTAGTAACTGAGGATGATTAGTTGCTGCCAAAATCAAACTATCCCCTTGCTCTTGTTCTAAAAACATCAAAAAAGAATTGAGAATGCGACGAATTTCTCCCACGTCGTTAGAATTGTGACGTTGAGTCCCAATCGCATCAAATTCATCAAAAAAATAGACCCCTTTTGTTATTGTCATCGCCTCAAAAATCACTTTTAAACGACTAGCCGTTTCTCCCATATACTTGCCCATTAGACTATCGTATAAAGTCGTAAACAAAGGTAATTTAAGCTCTCCTGCTAAAGCTTCAGCCGTCATTGTTTTACCAGAACCGGGTGGACCTACTAACAACAGCTTTCGACGAGGCGTAAGATTATGTTCTCTGAGTCTTTTTCCTTGTCTTTGTTCAGTTAATACTCGTTTAAGTCTAAATTCAAGGTCAGAGGTTAAAATCATATCCGATAATCGAGTATCAGGATATCTGACCGAAACCAGATTGGCTAAATCTCCTTTTGGTTGTACTAAAGGAATTGGATCAGATTTTTTTTCAATAACCGATTTACTAGCCTTTGCTTGGTCAATTAATTCGCGAATTTCTTGGGCTAACTTACCATGTCCTTGTCTTGCTTCGTGTGCAGCCATCTGTAGGGCAGCAGAATAAAATTGCTGCTCTTCTCCTTCTACATGACTTTTTAGAAGTGCTAGGATATGGCGAGCGGTGGACATGATACCTCGTTAAGTTAAACTCCCCATCATACTCAATGATTTTAACTGTGACAGGCACTATATAAAGAATGATTTCCCTTTTAGACTAATTTTGATCGGTATAGTTAAATTGTACTAAATAAATTGTCCTATTGGCTAGGGGAAACCCGTATTTGGTCTTTCTCTTGCTTTCGTGGTTATTCGATAATTTTGCTGCTTCTCCCTAAAAATTACCGTCCCGCTCGCTAAACTGCCAAATCGATAAGATCCTTTGACCTTTCGCCGCCCTGTTGAGCAAAACTAGGTATAAACACTTTCTTAAGAATTAACCTATGTCACAATAGATGAGGATAAACCAAATAGTGTGAAATTGTAAACTAGGTATTACTGAATGGAACCGCTTTATCAGTACGCGTGGCTAGTTCCCGTCCTACCCTTGGTAGGCGCTACCCTAGTCGGTGCGGGCTTAATTTCCTTTAATGAAGTCACCAATCGTCTGCGACAGGTGAATGCTGTATTGATCATTTCTACCCTCGGCGCGTCGATGGTGCTGTCTTTTGCGCTGCTGTGGAGTCAAATCAATGGACACGCTCCCTACAACCAAATGATCGATTGGGCATCGGCGGGTAACTTTCACCTGAAAATGGGTTATACGATCGATCATCTCAGCGCTTTAATGTCGGTTATCGTCACCACCGTAGCCTTTTTGGTGATGATTTATACCGATGGTTACATGGCCCACGACCCCGGTTATGTGCGTTTTTACGCCTATCTGAGCA
The DNA here is from genome assembly GCF_030065375.1 of Microcystis sp. M49636_WE2. Classification (NCBI taxonomy): domain Bacteria; kingdom Bacillati; phylum Cyanobacteriota; class Cyanophyceae; order Chroococcales; family Microcystaceae; genus Microcystis; species Microcystis sp. M49636_WE2. Next base: position 12,513 of record NZ_JASJFG010000427.1, read on the forward strand.
TTTTTAGCAGTTCTATGCTCGGTTTGGTCATCAGTCCCAACCTCGTCCAGATCTACGTTTTCTGGGAATTGGTGGGGATGTGTTCCTATCTGCTAGTAGGTTTCTGGTTCACTCGTCCGGCGGCTGCCGAGGCCTGTCAAAAAGCCTTCGTTACCAACCGCGTCGGCGATTTTGGCTTATTACTGGGAATGCTGGGGCTTTTCTGGGCTACCGGCAGCTTCGAGTTTGATATCATGGGTGAACGTCTAGAGGAATTAGTCTCTTCTGGAGCCATTGCCGGCAGTTTAGCGGCATTATTCGCCGTTTTAGTCTTCCTGGGACCGGTGGCCAAATCAGCCCAATTTCCCCTTCATGTCTGGCTACCGGATGCCATGGAAGGTCCGACCCCGATTTCGGCCCTGATTCACGCCGCCACGATGGTGGCCGCCGGAGTTTTCCTGATTGCTCGGATGTATCCCGTTTTTGAGCCAATTCCCACGGCGATGACGGTAATTGCTTGGACGGGGGCCTTTACTGCCTTCCTAGGGGCAAGTATCGCCCTCACCCAGAATGATATCAAAAAGGGTTTAGCCTATTCCACCATCTCCCAATTGGGTTATATGGTTATGGCTATGGGTATCGGCGCTTATAGTGCGGGGTTATTCCACCTGATGACCCACGCTTATTTTAAAGCGATGTTGTTCCTCGGTTCTGGTTCGGTCATCCACGGTATGGAGGATGTGGTCGGTCATGAGCCGGTTTTAGCGCAAGATATGCGGATGATGGGCGGTTTACGCAAGTATATGCCCATTACTGCCCTAACTTTCCTGGTGGGAACTCTGGCCATCTGTGGGATTCCTCCCTTCGCTGGTTTCTGGTCGAAGGATGAAATTCTCGGTTTAGCTTTTGAGGCGAACCCAGCTTTATGGTTAATCGGTTGGGGGACTGCGGGTTTAACAGCTTTTTATATGTTCCGGATGTACTTTAACACTTTTGAAGGGGAGTTTAGAGGGACTAATAAGGAGATTAAACGCCGACTGTTAGCCAATGCGGGTGCGATTCCCGCTTTTGGACCGGGGGCGATGAATGTTAAGCAATTAGACTCGGAAGCACAGGAAGAAGACAACCACGGCCATCATGCCCATGAACCCCACGAATCGCCAATTACTATGACTTTACCTCTCATGATTTTGGCGGTTCCTTCTTTGTTAATCGGTTTGGTGGGTAAACCTTGGCAGAATTTCTTCGAGGGTTTTATTCATGTTCCTAACGAAGTGGTGGAAGAAGTTCATGCTTTTGATTGGACAGAGTTTCTGATTATGGCGGGTAATTCGGTGGGGATTGCTTTAATCGGGATTACTGTCGCTTCTTTGATGTATCTCCAGAAGAAAATTGACCCCGCAACTATTGCCGAAAAATTCCCCGTTTTGTATCGTTTTTCCCTGAACAAGTGGTACATTGATAATCTCTATGATCGAGTTTTTGTCCAGGGTTGTCGTCGTCTCGCACGGCAAATTATGGAAGTGGATTATCGCGTTATCGATGGGGCAGTGAATTTAACCGGTTTAGCTACTCTTGTCAGTGGTGAAGGTCTCAAATACCTCGAAAATGGTCGCGCCCAATTCTACGCTTTAATTGTCTTTGCCGCAGTTTTGGGCTTAGTAATTGTCTATAGTCTGGTGTAGATTTTTAAGCCGTTGACTAAAGATTTTTGGGGGCGCAAAGCCCCTTTTTTCAGCTTTAAATACCCCTTTTTAAGGGGTATTTAGCAGGGTGGTTTCATAAAAGTAATACCAATTCTCCAAAGTCTGACTACAGAAGTTTAATCCCCCTAAATCCCCCTTAAAAAGGGTGACTTAAATTCGATGTGTAGTTTTCATTTAGAGAAATGGTATAAGGCAAAAATTGTGTCAACTTGCTTGGCCCATAAACGCCGAGCTTGGGGAAGCGTCCGAAACCCTCCACTCACGGGTGCTAGAAGACTTAGATTCGGATAGATGAACCCCTATCCTATCTTTAACTTGCCAATGGTTGTTGAATTGGATGAGCGAGAGAATTATGGAGAAGCTCGCTTTGTGGCTATTGGTTTACTAGATGGACGAGTCGTTGTTATTGTCTATACTGAACCTGACAATCAAACAATTCACATTATATCCTTAAGAAAAGCATTAAGTACCTAAGCAAAATTAATTACACATATCTAACCACCTCTTGCCTCTTGCCCCTTGCCTCTTGCCTATCTTCACTAGGAAATTAATTTTGCACGACTACTTATCTTACGAAGGAAAACATTATGAGCAATATCTCAAAAACAGATTGAAGTAGAATTGATGCAATGAAAGATGAGGATATTGATACTTCTGATATTCCTCCCCTATCAGAAGATTTTTGGGTTAAAGCACAATTGCGACTACCTGAAGATATTGTTACTGTAAAAGTCGAAATAGATCCAGAAACTTTTGCTTGGTTTCAATCCCAGGGAGAAACTACACCAGAACAAATGTCTGTAGCGTTAAAAATTTATGCTCAAGCAAATAAAGCTTTTTCTTCATCTATAACAAAAGCAGGATAGGGAAGCACCGGGAGCAGGGGAGTACGTACTGGTTGTTGCTCTTCTTAAGTCCCCCTTTTCCTTAGCTTAAGAGTTCTAGAAGACTTAGACTCAGGGAGATGAACCCGTCTATCTCGCATTCTGTCCAAAATCTGTTAAAACTATAAGATGCTAAAAAGTCTGCGCTATAATACTGGATTAAGATGATAGCACGGTAATTAGGAGAAGCGATGAACACTATCCAACTGACACCGGAAATAGAAGATTTGATTGCTCAACAAATCAAAACAGGAAAATATCAAG
>NZ_JASJFG010000621.1:0-3678 GCF_030065375.1 Microcystis sp. M49636_WE2
TTAACTAACATATCCTGTTCTTTTAATGCTAGTAAAAAAGCGATTAATTGCGGGGTTTTTCCTAAACCCATATCATCGGCTAAACAAGCACCTAAACCCCACTTTTCTAGGAAAGCTAACCAACTAACTCCCTTGATTTGATAGGGACGTAATTCCCCCCGAAATTCTCGCGGTGGGTTGATTAATTGAATCCCTTGATTGTTATTTAAATTATCAATTAATTCCTTTAATGCTCCCTCCGCTTGGAAATTAACTACCGGCAGTTTAGCAATTAGATTATTATCTCCTGAACTCAAGCGCAGGGCATCCTCCACCGAGAGATTAAGGGGAGCGATGGTATTATTTAAAATTGCCTGAGCTGCTTTGACATCCGTAGGTTGTAGGATTAACCATTTGCCTCCCACTTCCACCACTGGCGATTTTTTCTCTAATAACTTATCAAAATCTTTTTTCGATATTTCCTGTTCCCCTACCACTAATTTAAGCTGAAAGTTTAACAAACTGGTTAAACTTAATCTTTCTCCTTTTTTGGGAGTTACACTGGCAGCAATCTTAATTCCTAATCTTTGTTCATTACTACCAGCAGTTAAACCCGTTGGCAAAATTACCCCTAATCCCTGATCTTGCAATTGCCAAGCGATCGAGCGAATAAACTGATAAACTTCGATCGAATCAAGAGAACATTCCTCCGGGTGTCTCTGCTCTAAACTAATTCTAATCGGTTCGTACAATCGCGATGCTAATCCCAATCCTTTTAAGAGAATTTCCTGGGGATTATTGACAACTCTTTGATAACTATGATAACTTTCTTTGCCCTCTAACCAAATCAACTTGGCACTAATGAGAAATTCGGGATCATCTAACGCTTGTAAATAATAGGTGAGTTTCCACGCTGTCCCTAAACTGGGAGGTTGTAAGGATAGACAGACACGGTATTGATTCTCGATTAATTGGCGATTATTGCCATTAACTAAACTTTCTTGGATAGGAAACACCCAGTTATTATAAGCATTTTCTAGGCGCTGTAAATTCTTGGCTTCTAAGGCAATCTCACGATGATCACCGCTTAAAGATTGTAGCCAAGGTTTTACCATCAATGACGGCGAAATATTAACAGTACTATCTATCTTTTGTCGCAAACGAGCATCGACAATATTTTTTAAGCAATCGAGAATAATTGTTTGTGGTTCGCTATTTTCTTGATAGGCAAGACAGACCGGGGGGATGGTTTGGATAAACTTAGCTAAACGAGTGCGATCGATGGTACTATCTAGCAGGGGATACCAGCAACTTTCACCCTGATTTATTCCCGCTAAAAATTTCCCTCTTGCTAATAAATCTAAACTCCAACGGTGCAAATACAGCCAAAATCGTAGATCATTGCCGATAAATTCGGCCTTAGCTAGGGGCAATTTTTCCCATAACCGCACTATCATCCCCGCAGAAAAAGTTAATCCCGATATCTGCCATGGTTGCCAAGACAAGGATTTAGTTGAGGGTTCGAGAATTTGCCCCGACAGCAGCGGTAAAAAATATTTTTTCCTAGGGGGAGAATAACTAGGCAAACTGAGCTTGATTGATTCTGGAGAATAGCAGTCAAGCTGAGGAGAAAATTTCTCGATAAATTGGGCTAATGCCCCAGATTCTAGACAAAAAGGATGATTTTCCTTTGTTTCACTTAATTCCTTCCCTTGCCACTGTTCACCCCAAAGAAAAAAAACACTATCCTGCGAACCAATCAGCCAATTACCGTGTAGAGTAGTCATTATGAAATAGGGAAATTCCTTTAAAAAACTTGCTGTTGAAAAGGTAACAAATCTCGATTTTGTCGCTTCTTCTGACGTTAAGAGCCTCTAATCTTCTATTTTACTGGACAAGGGCTGATTTCTCAAGTAGAATCTAGTTCAGCGATTAGCCCCGATCGAATGGTTATTATCAGTAATAATAAATAGAGTTATTTTAAACTATGTACAAATCGATCGCCCTAACCCTCGCGCTCAGTCTTCCCCTTAACTTCTCCCTAGTTGGTCAGACGGAAGATTTAAACCACCTACAGCAATTATTATCCACCCGAAAATGTCCCCAATGCGATCTGAGCGGTTCAGGGTTAGTGCAATCGAATCTAGTCGGGGCAAAATTAAATGGGGCCAATCTCGTCGGTGCTAATCTTAGTCAAGCTAATTTAAGTGGGGCGGATCTGAGTGGTGCTAATTTAACCGGAGCCTCTCTTTTTGGTGCTAATCTGACTGGAGCGAACTTAACCGGAGCAATCTTGACGGGTGCGGATTTAAGAGGTGCTTATCTCAATAATGCTAACCTCGACAACACTAAACTAGACACTGCATACGTGCAGGGTGCGGTGGGAATTCCCAGTAGTGCCGGTACTCCTGAACTATTCTACGGACTAGGGATGGTGGAAGGAAAACAGGGACGCACCAGCGCCGCCATAGAAAATTTTAATAAAGCCTTGACAATTAACTCAGAATATGCTCCAGCTTATCTGGCCCGGTCCATGGCTCACTATCGTCTGGGACAAAATGCTCTAGCGGCCCAGGATGCTCAAATGGCTTCGACTCTCTTTCAACGCCAAGGCAATACCCCCGGTCACGAAGCAGCAGAGAATTTTATTAAAGGCATGGAAATCGCCCTAAAACCGCAAGAACAAGGTGGTGGCAACGCTCAATTAGACCAAATGGTGCAGGGGATTGGTTCTCTGCTCTTACAGTTTGTTTTACCCGCTTTGGGACTGTTTTAATCCTCGTCCGCTGGCTCTTCTAAATGTTCCGAGACCGCGTAATAAAGGTCAAGAACATGGTGATCGGCAAGACGATAAAAGACTCTCCGTCCCTGTTTTTGGTATTTAACTAATCTTAAGGCTCTTAGGGTTCTTAACTGGTGCGATACGGCCGATTCACTCATCCCTAAGTCGTCGGCTAAGTCACAAACACATAATTCTTGTTTGGCTAAAAGCGACAGAATTCTTAGGCGGTTGGCATCCCCCAAAAGGCTGAAAAATTCGGCCATTTTTTGGGCTTTTTCGATTTCTAATCCCTGCAAGTGCTGGAATTTCGCCTCTTGGTGATGGGATTCCCCACAAACCGGTGCTATTTTCTCTAGGGCCATATTTTTTCCTGATCGGTTATTAAGGGAAAGTTGAGAAAGGGAGGTATCGATCAAATCTTCCATGCCGATACTTGTCCCTTTCTTCCCAATAACTAAATTTAAACGCAACCACAGCCCTGGTGTCCACAGCCTTTCTCGTTAACGTGACCATTGGCACAAGCTTGGCAACAGTAGTATTTATCGTTTTCTTTGATGGCATCGGCGATCGATACTACACACTTACAGGATTTACAAGCACATTTCATGGTGGTGACAGCGATCATGGTTACTACCTCTGAACTTCTTTACTGACTTTATTATAACATCTGAACAGATGTTCATGGATTGAACAAAGTTAAATTTTTCTAAAACTCAGACGGGTGGGAAGTTCTCCTTGATCAGTGATCAGATTTGAGTTTTCAGTTTGCATATAGAGCTTTTCACGTTACTGAGGTATCGACAAGTTTTGCCAACAAAGAGTTTAACCCCCTTGCCCATGCCTCATTCTGATGAAAACTGCTATATATAGTCTAAGGTAGAAAAAAGTTAAATACTGACTAAACCGCCCAATCATAA
>NZ_JASJFG010000944.1:0-4535 GCF_030065375.1 Microcystis sp. M49636_WE2
CCCCCCTTATTAAGGGGGGATCAAGGGGGGATCAGCGCCCCCCTTATTAAGGGGGGATCAAGGGGGGATCAGCGCCCCCCTTATTAAGGGGGGATCAAGGGGGGATCAAAACCTTCTCAACAGGATTTAGTATAACTTTTGGATATGGATAAAGCTGGCATTTCTATTACTTCGCTTCAAATAATTTCCAAATCTCTTTAATAGAAATAAAGATACCGAGAACAGCAGCTAACAAAAGAAGGATTTGACTATCCGAGCCAAGGCAATTCTGAAAATTTTCATCAGTTAACACTTTATGGACGACCTTAGACATTGCCAATACAGCCGATAAACTTAACCCAGAAACAAAAAGAATTTCTAGATAAGATTTATTGTTTCCCCGTCTTGGCTGTTTTTTTGTAACCAGCGCCACGCTTGCGGTAATAACCAAGGTTCCGATTAACAAAAGAAAGTTTTCAATGTTAACAATCTTCATCAAAAATTTATGCTGATTTTGCTTTCCTAAAGGTAATATACCATCCGCAGCCCGCCGCTAATATCGCACCAATAACCGCACCGTAAACTCCCGCAATCGATCCTCCTAGGGCCGCACCTCCCACCGTTACCACCATCAGGCGATCGGCTTTATCCCAAAATCGAGGGGAATCAGCACCCTCGCGATCAAGGGGGATCCCCCCGCCTGTCGGCACCCCCCTTATCAAGGGGGGCAGGGGGGATCCAGCTAATTTTTGGGCAGTTTTTACCCAATCTTGGCTAGGAATAACATCATTAATAAATAGGGACTCGAAATCTAAACTATCGGGAAAAGTGACGCTTAAACTTTTGGTGCGTTCTTGGTTAGCATAGGCTGCGTCTAACTCTTCGATCGCTTTTTTATAAGCTTTTTCTAGGGGGGGAAAATCCTTGACAAGTTGCCGCAATTGTGTTGCTGCCTGGGGTTGTTCTTCCCTTAATAATCGTTCAATTTCTTTGAGCGATCGCTGTAGATATTCTGGCAAGGGTTCAGTCTGCTGTGCGAGGGCGATTAGCAGCGCTTCAAGATCGATAATTGTTTTGGGAATTTCCATAAGTTAGTCCTGTCCAGTCAGGGTATAGGCCGCCCAATGGTAAGGATCACTATATTCTGTTAGTTGATCTAGCCCTATTGTACTGCCTTCCTTCAAAGTATTCGCCGCCCTCACCTCCAGTCGATCGACCCCTTCCCTTAGGTCGGGAAGTTGTCCAAGTTGCTCGATCCAGTTAGCTAGTTGCTGCCAAGTGATATTTTTTAACCAATTTTGTGTATTTTTCAGAGCTAGGGCCGGGGATTCACCCGCTAATAATCTTTGATAGAAGTTAATCATAAACCAAGCACTAGAAATCTCCTTCACCGGCCAGAGGGTACTGACCACATTAGTCGCACCCGCTGCCAAGAAAGCACTGACGAGGCCGACGTATTCGGTAGTAATGCCATCCTTACCGGTGAGAGCGGTTTCACAGGCAGCCAGACAGACGAGACGGTAACTAGAGAGGTTGAGCTTGTTGATATCCCGGACAGTTAATAAACCATCGCTAAGGGCGATCGCAGACTCCTGGGGACGAAAAGAGTCATAAAAGCCGTGACCAGTGAAATGAAAGGTTTTATGGGCATTTTCGAGGGCTTTGCGGACGTTTTCCCGTGATGCCTTTTTCGGGCTAATTCTCTGGCTCGGTTGCAGGATATGGCTAATAATCGCTGATTCCAGTTGGGCGAAATCCATGGGTTTTTGTTCCGTTTTGGGGTCTTCGACGCTGAGGAGGGGAGAATAGGAGGAATCGCCGGACTGGGGACGCAAACCGACCTGAGCAGAGGGGAGATAGGTGGCGGTGTATTTTTCGGGGAAGAGGGTATGTAGGGGGAAGCGGTGCAGATCCCGGTGGGGGATGAGAATCAGGGAATCAACGGAAACCGGCAAAGGTTCGAGAATTTTATCGATCTGTAAAATCCGCTTTAATTGGGCAAAACGGCTGTTAAGTGACAATCTCCAGGGGTGATTTTGTTTATTCTCCGTTTCTTTTTTACTGGCATAGTCAAGGTATTGTTTATCCCATTCAGTTAACCAAGTCCGAAACTGTCGCGCCAGTTGACGGCGTTGTTCTGGCTCGACAATGACCGGATCAGCCTCTGGGGTGATAATAAAGGTGGTGAGATTGTCCTCGCTGAGATACCAGTAAATAATCGCCTTATTCGGATCTGTCAGGCTTTGGATAGTGGCATAATCGGGACTGGTGGGGTTTTCTTGCCAATTATCGAGAATCCAAGTCAAACAACGATTTTTATAAAATTCTGCCTGTTCAATTGCGTCTAGGGGATGATTTTCCTCGATCAGTAAATCGATTTCTAGGTGACTAAAACTGCTGAATTTTCTCTCAAAAGCCGGTTTATCCCGTTTCTGGGCGCGTAGTCGGGTAAAAAGGTGGCGCCCCTGTTGTTGATAGAATCGCGCTTCAGGGATTTCCTGTAGGGAAAGATGAGCGCGGATCAATCCTTGCAGAATTTCTAAATGATCTTCGGGGAAGTCTTTTTCGCTGAGAATCGGTAAAGCGGTTTGATAATGTCGGATTGCTTCGCGCCAATAGGGACTAGCATTCTCTTTATACTGGGAATGTTCCAGATAAGCTTGCCCTAGATAGCGATAAATTTGCCCCCACGGAGGCGATCCTTGAATAAGGTGGGGAAGTGCCTCCCGGAGGGCGAAAATATGGGGTTCTCGGTCATTAAGGGCTACTATCGGTTTACGGTAAATGAGAGCTTCTAGACTAGGAGTAGAAATACGATTTTTACTCAGAGAACAAACGGCCCACCCTCGGCCGTACCAAGCTTCATGATAATCGGGTTTAATTTCTAAAGCTCGATCGTAGGATGCGATCGCTTCTTCTAATCTGCCTAAATCAGCTAACGCAATCCCTCGGTTGTACCAAGCTTCATGGTAATCGGGTTTAATTTCTAAAGCTCGATCGTAGGATGCGATCGCTTCTTCTAATCTGCCTAAATCAGCTAACGCAATCCCTCGGTTGCCCCAAGCTTCATGGTAATCGGGTTTAATTTCTAAAGCTCGATCGTAGGATGCGATCGCTTCTGCCAATCTGCCTAAATTAGCTAACGCAATCCCTCGGTTGTCCCAAGCTAGATGGAAATCGGGTTTAATTTCTAAAGCTCGATCGTAGAATGCGATCGCTTGTTCAAATCTGCCTAAATTACCTAACGCAAACCCTCGGTTGTTCCAAGCTAGATGGTAATCGGGTTTAATTTCTAAAGCTCGATCGTAGGATGCGATCGCTTGTTCAAATCTGCCTAAATTATATAACGCAACCCCTCGGTTAGTCCAAGCTTCATGCTTATCGGGTTTAAATTCTAAAGCTCGATCATATGATGCGATCGCTTCCTCAAATCTGCCTAAATTATATAACGCAACCCCTCGGTTGTACCAAGCTTGATGTAAATCGGGTTTAATTTCTAAAGCTCGATCATATGATGCGATCGCTTCCTCAAATCTGCCTAAATTACCTAACGCAACCCCTCGGTTGATCCAAGCTTGATGGAAATCGGGTTTAAATTCTAAAGCTCGATCATAGGATGCGATCGCTTGTTCAAATCTGCCTAATTTATGCAACGCAATCCCTCGGTTGTTCCAAGCTTGATGGAAATCGGGTTTAATTTCTAAAGCTCGATCATATGATGCGATCGCTTCTTCTAATCTGCCTAAATTAACTAACGCAAACCCTCGGTTGTCCCAAGCTTCATGCTTATCGGGTTTAATTTCTAAAGCTCGATCATAGGATGCGATCGCACCGATAAAATCCCCATTCATGTATTTCTGGGTTCCTTGCTCAAACCAGAATGCGGCATCCTGAACCACTTCCGTTAAATCCGTCTCCTTTGGGCATAGATTTTCCCCCTCCACACTGGAAACATCCCTCACCGCGTCGCGTAACTGGAGGCTAATCCGTTGGGATACTTCCCCCAGATTTCCCGTCATCACCTTGCCTAAAGCCGCCAGATCCCGCCCTAAAGTTTGATAATCTTCCGGATACTGTAGCCATTCCTCGCTTTTGACCCCTAACCACCGCGCCAGCTTTTTATCGTCACAATGGCGACTGTATAGCCATCCCCGTAACCCGCCGGTAGTGGTTCCCGCCGCCACCTGCTCGAATAACCCCATCAATATCCCTTCATATTCCCCATCGCTGGGTTCTGGAGGAGTATTTTCGACTTTTTTGGGGTTAATTGCCTTCGGACTGGCAATAAAGAGCGATTTTAGCCAATTCCAGAGCTTTTTTAGTAAGGATAGCATCGGAGAAAGGGGGAAAGAAGATAAGGAAATTATATCTCTACTGCCGAAAGTCGTCCCTCTACCGGTTCAAATTCGTCCTCTAATAGCCAATTTTCCGCTTCCTCCTAACTCGCACGGCTCTCTTCTTCTTTGTCTGATCAGTTTAACTGAATGTAGTGATCGATCTTTGTGTCCTTTGTGCCTCTGTGGTTCCTTCCACTCTTCTTTGTCTGATCAGTTCAA
>NZ_JASJFG010000791.1:0-7509 GCF_030065375.1 Microcystis sp. M49636_WE2
CGGGAGGCATAATTAATAATTCTCCTTTTTGATTACGTTCTAAATTCCATGTTTGATTAGCCTGACAGAGATGATAAAATTGTTCATCAGTCAAATTAACTGTCTCTAGATTTAACACTACAGTTTCCATCGCTTCTCCTTCTTGCTACTTTATAAGAATGGCTATATCATTGGGTGCATCTCAACCTATTTACCTAATTGACTCTCTAAAAATTCTGGACAATTGGGGTTAGTAGTGTCTAGGGAAATTAGATAGGGTTGTTCTTTTTCATGAAAAGGTTCTGTTTGCTCAATTTGGGCATTTAAAACCTCGATAGTAGCGTCAGAAATATCACCTTTTCTAGCGGCAATCCGTTGTTTTAAAACTTCTATCGGTGCGTGACAATGGACAATATGAAAAGGAATCTGTAAATTTTGGGCATAGGTTAATAAGGGTTCTCGCCAAGCATATTTATCGTAGCGTGCATCGAGAATAACCGGATAACCTAAAGTTATTAAAATTCGGGCTAATTCCGCCAGTCTAGCGAAGGTTTTTTGACTCATTTCGAGACTATATATGTCTAGACTTCCTGTTTGATTTAAGTCAATTCCAGCCAAATGTTTGCGAACTGCATCGGAACGAATCTGAATAGCATTAAGATTTTTAGCAATTACTTTCCCTATGGTACTTTTACCCGATGCAGAAAATCCCGACATCAGAATTAATCTCGGTTTCTGCGGTTGTGTGTAATGCCAAGCTAATTGATAATAATCCTGTGCATTGGCTTTAATTTTCTCGGAAAAAGTGTCACCATCAAGCAGAAAACTATTGACTTTTGCCCTCACATATGCTTGTCTGGTCAGGTAGAGAGGCAAGACTTTTAACCCCTCCCAGTCGGCGGTTTGTTCTAAATAAGTATTGACAAATAAATTAGCGAAATCTTCTCTCCCTCTAGCGGTTAAATCCATCGCTGTAAAAGCAATATCATACATGACATCAACGAAGCGAAAAGATTCATTAAATTCTATGCGATCAAATAATTGTATTTCTCCCTGCCACTGACAGATATTATTTAAATGTAAGTCGCCGTGACATTCGCGAATCATCCCTTTTATTTGTCTTTCCTCTAACCAATCTCGGTGTTCTGCGAAGAATTTATCTGTATAAGCTTTTGTTTCATCGTATTGTTTTTGGGTTTGGACAAAATTAATATATTTCTCGGTTTGTTGGTAGTTTTCATCAAAAGCTTGTTTAACAATTTCCAAATTGCCAAATTTAGTAATATAGGAATTAGTCACAGCTTGCCGATGAAATTGCGCCACTTTTTCAGCCAAAGATTTTATAGCTTTTTCCGTTAGTTCTCCCCGTTCAAAAATTTTACTCAGTAAACATTCTTGGGGAAACTGATTCATTTTTAAGATGTATTCGATCGCCCTTCCTTCTCCATTTAAACTTATGCTACCCTGTTCTTCATTAATTGACAAAACTTCCAGATAGATATTAGCGGCAACTTTTTTATTTAACTCTAGTTCCTGTTCTAGATAATATTTTCTCTTTTCTAAAGTGGAGAAATCTAAAAAATTATAATTAACCGGTTTCTTGACTTTATAGGCATAATCTCCTGTCAAGAAGATAATTGAAGCATGGGTTTGGATAATTTCAACGGGAATTTTGACAGAATGAGGATAAAAGTCGGGATTTTTTAATTCTTCGATTAATTGGTTGCTATCCATAGCAAGAACTCCTCTGGGGTGCATCTTATTTTTGTAAATCTACTAAGTTGGGATTTTTAAAGGGAACCCCTCGGTTAAAATTGGGCGTTATTTCTGATTTTAAGTAGGTAGGTGTTAAAAGTTGTCAGATGCCCCCCTTATTAAGGGGGGATTAAGGGGGGATCCCCCCGCCTATCGGCACCCCCCTTATTAAGGGGGGATTAAGGGGGGATCGGCACCCCCCTTATTAAGGGGGGACTAAGGGGGGATCGGCACCCCCCTTATCAAGGGGGGCAGGGGGGATCGAACCTAAAATCCATTTTTAATTTAATTATAACCAGCTACTTATCACTCAATCTTTGACTCTTGGGGGATTCTACCCCCCAAACCCCGTTGGTGAGGACAGGACTGTGAGTACAGGTCGCGCAGTTTCAGATGTCCGTGCAGGAAGTACCTCTTCCAAACGCTGGAAAGCATTAGCTTGACAAGTGGGATGCTGACACTTGGGCATACATTTGTACCAGTTTAAGGATCACTGATAAGTAGTCGTGCAAAATTAATTTCCTAGTCGAGACTCCGAGACTCCGAGACTCCGAGACAGCTATCAGGGATCAGATTTGAGTTTTTAGTTCACTGTTTACTGATCACAGCAAAAAGCGTTCAACTGACGGCTTAGATGTGTAATTAATTTTGCTTAGGTACTTAATTGCTGATTGTCGGTAAACTGTTGACTATCTAAATTACTCGTTAAGACTGCATGGGAGCGGGGTCAGCTTTAAGCGAAGGAATTAGGGGTACAGTTAGCTGGAGATAATTTTGGCACCGGCTATTCCTACTTAAGTTATATGGCTCTCTTATTCTTTGTGTGATAGGTTTAACTTAATATAGAAGCGATCAATCTTTGTGTCCTTTGTGTCTTTGTGGTTCGTTCCAGTCGCTCACTAGCAGGACTGTGTCTTAGAATATATTTTACCCACCAAACCCAAGAGAGCCGTTATAATTATAAGTCCCCCCCCCAAGAGTTTGAAGATCGATCGAACTCTTATCCAATATTTACCATCAAAAACCAAGCATTGAGCCATGTCAACGACTATGATCAGCCTAGGGCAGAATTTGAAGAAGTACAAGGATTTTGGTTTACCCAGGCCTTGAAACCAGAAGATGTGACACAATTACTGTTAAGTAACAGTTCCGAATCACACCTAACACTTTATTCAGAAGATAAATTAACTTCAAGACGAATAAGCCATGACTTTTGAGGGATAATATTAACTTATATTTTTAGTTTTGTCGAGGTGCCGAAAAAATGATTAATAGTTCATCTAATTCCCGTTATCTCCTCATTGTGGAAGATCCTCAAGGTAGAAGAACAATTCCCCTAGAAGAAATGAAATATTCTCTCGGACGTAAGTCCGATAATCAAATTGTTCTTCGCTCCAAACACGCGTCTCGCTATCATGCGACTTTAATTAAAAAGAGTATTGATCGCCAAAAATTTTCCTATTGGATTCTTGATGGTGATTTAGAGGGAAATAAAAGTCATAATGGCATTTATGTCAATGGGTCTAAATGCTTAGTTCATGAATTAAAAGATGGTGATTTAATTAACTTTGGCTGTGATATAAATGCCAGTTTTCATTTAATAGCCAGTCAAGAAAAAATAGAGCAAGAACCATTTAAAAGTCTAGGATATTCACAAGGGAAAATGACGGAAAATGAAACCCATTCTAGCCCGAATGACCTCCATGCAAAAAGTACCTTAATTCTCCATCAATCCCCATCCAAAATCATTAGTTTTGATAGCAAGATTCAAGAGGAATATTCTTCGGTTGTTCTCACGGATTTACCTAACCGTTCTCTCTTTAATGAATATCTCTCAAGTGCTATTAATAATGCCCAGAAAAATAATAAACTGATCGGACTGTTATTAGTGGACGTAGGGCGGCTAAGAAATGTCAACAATAAACTAGGTTATCGACTGGGAGATAAACTATTAAAAATCTTAATTGAACGTTTAAGAAAAAGTTTGCGATTAGAGGATATGGTCGCCCATTGGAGAGGGTATGAATTTATTATCTTGCTGCCACAAATTAATGCTGCTAATGATTTAGAAAAAGTTAGTCAAAGAATTATTAAAACCCTAGAAAGTAATTACGAAATCGAAAATCACTCCCTAGTCGTGCGATTAAGTTTAGGTTCAGTTATCTATCCCACCGACGGCACAGACAGGAAAGTCATATTACAGAAACTGGAGGAAAATTTAGTAGCAGTCAAGAATAATATAAATAATAACTCCCAGATAGAGTCAGTTAATGTTCACCCCAAAAATAATCGTAGTTCTAAAGTTGAATATTTTCTCTATCAGGCAATGAGAAATAATGAATTAGCTCTTTACTATCAACCGCAAGTTAATATTACTCAGGGGCAAGTGGAAGGATTAGAGGTATTATTGCGCTGGTTACACCCTCAATTCGGATTAATCGCGCCTAATCGTTTTTTACCCTTAGTCGAAGAAAGCGAGTTAATCCTTGAGCTTAATCGTTGGGTGCTAAAAAATGCCTGTCAACAGGCACAAATATGGCAGCAGCGAGGGTTATTATACACTCCCATCTCGATCAATCTCTCCCCACACCAATTGCGCGATCCCCAGTTGTTCACCACCCTAAAAGAAGTCTTGACTGAAACCAAAATCGGGCCTTTCTTTCTGGAGATGGAAATAACCGAGACAAGTTTACTGGAAAATAGCCGCGAAACTGGTCGAATTCTTGGGGATTTGCAGAAATTGGGTATTAGTATTACCCTCGATGATTTTGGCAGCGGCTACGCTTCGATCGCCTATCTCGGTCAATTTCCCGTGAAAAAACTGAAAATAGAGCAATCCTTAACGAAAAAACTGACTAATGCTCCCCAAGATACCCGTTTTATCTCGTCATTGCTGGCGATAGCGAAAATTTTTAACTTAATAGCGATCGCCAATGGAGTAGAAACCCAACAACAATTAGAAATCCTGCAAGAATTAGGTTGTGAGAGAATGCAAGGCAATCGCATCAGTTGCCCCTTAGCAGTGAAGGAAATGACTACATTTCTCCACACCCACCGCACCCTCTCAGTTGGGGATTAGGAGTCAGGAGACAGGGGAGAGGAGACAGCTTTTGTGTATTCTCCCCACTCCCCAATTCATAATTCATAATTCCCACTGATAACTGATTTTGGTCACTGATTCCGGTATGATCTGAACAGATTATCTAGTATCAAATACCTACTCATTCTAGCGTGAGGCTCTTGCCAAACCTGTCAGCAGCAGAAATTTGTGGCGGCGGGGTACTGCTCGATCCAGAGTCTGGTTTAATTACATACTATAGGGTTAACAATTAGTTGTGTATTTAGAGGGAAACTATGGCCAATAAGCCAGAGCGCGTGGTTCTAATCGGTGTAGCTGGGGACTCCGGTTGTGGGAAATCTACTTTTTTACGTCGTTTGACCGATTTATTCGGGGCCGAGTTTATGACAGTGATCTGTTTAGATGACTACCATTGCCTCGATCGCAAACAGAGAAAAGAGGTGGGTGTCACCGCACTCAATCCGAAAGCGAATAACTTTGACCTGATGTACGAGCAGATTAAAGCTCTCAAGGGAGGTCAAGCCATTAATAAACCTATTTATAATCATGAAACGGGGATGATCGATCCCCCCGAAATCATCGAACCGAATAAGGTAATCGTGATCGAGGGACTACACCCCTTATATGATGAACGAGTCCGGTCTCTATTAGATTTCAGCGTTTATCTCGATATTAGCGATGAAGTCAAAGTTAACTGGAAAATTCAACGGGATATGGCCGAGCGCGGTCACACCTATGATGATGTGATGGCGGCCATTAATTCTAGAAAACCCGATTTCAGTGCCTATATCGATCCCCAAAGACAGTACGCTGACGTGGTGATTCAAGTGCTGCCCACCAAATTACTTGAAGATCACGAAAGTAAATTACTGCGAGTCCGTTTAATCCAGAAAGAAGGGGTAGAAAACTTTGAACCCGCTTATCTGTTTGATGAAGGTTCCACCATCGATTGGCGGCCCTGTGGTCGTAAATTGACCTGCACTTATCCCGGTATTAAACTCTACTATGGTCCAGATGGCTTCTTGGGCAATGAAGTGTCGATTCTGGAACTAGATGGTCAATTCGATAACCTAGAAGAAATGATCTACATCGAAAGCCATTTGAGCAAAACTGGCACTAAATACTACGGTGAAATGACCGAATTACTGCTCAAACACAAGGATTATCCCGGTTCCACCAATGGTACGGGTTTATTCCAAGTATTGGTCGGTCTCAAAATGCGTGAAACCTACGAAAAACTAATGGCAGCCGAAGCAAAAGTGGCAGCGTCAGTCTAGTTTCTAGTTTTCACCGAACTGGCATCCTATATGGTTAGGATGCCGGTTTTTTTTAATCCACTAATCCCGATCGCAGGGCCAGCACTGCCGCTTGAGTCCGATCATCCACAGAGAGTTTATTTAAGATATTGCGGACATGGGTTTTCACCGTGCCGATGGTGATATAGAGTCGCTCGGCAATCTCGGCATTACTACAACCGGCGACAATCAGATCGAGAATTTCTAGCTCTCGTCCCGTTAGGGGCGCATTTTCCAATAATTGACGATATTCTGGGTCAAGGCCGTGAATTGCCACTGTTTTCGACCTAGCAGCCACACCCACGGGAACTGTTTGGCGCACTTGTTTCAGGATAATATTGGCGATCGCTGGGTCAAGCCAATGATTGCCTTCGTGGGTGGAATAAATCGCCTCGATTAACTTATCAATACTAATATCCTTCATACAGTAGGAATCAGCCCCAGCAGCAAAAGCCGCTAAAACCTGTTCTTGGATTTTGTGCATGGTTAGCATGAGGATTTTCGTGGCCAGGGGGTCTTCGCCCCGATTTTGTTTGAAGCGTCGCACTAACTCGATCCCATCGATCATGGGTAAACCTATATCGATGATCGCCACATCGGGTTTAGTCTCCTCTAGCAGTTTCAGTCCCTGTAATCCACTGATCGCTTCCCCTACGACTTGAATTCCCTCCCGATGCTGGAGAGCCGCCACTAACCCCATGCGCGTTAGATCGTGATCTTCTACAACGACAACCCGCACTATATTCATATTTTTTGACCAGTTTTGCCGAAGTAAGTGATGATTTGATAATTTTGGCTTTTCGATTATTCGAGCCGCTCATTAACATTGACTTCACTCTTTTACTCCTTCTCTGAATTCCGCTTTCTTATTCTTCATTCGGCAATCCCCTTTTTCCGGTTGATTTTATTGATACTTACTAAAAGCAGAGATGGCAAATATACTTAGCCTCCCCTAAAATATACTCAAATCTACCCAAATCACCCAGAATTTTCTGCTTTAATTATTTCTTTATAATATCATACAAATCTCGATTATGCAAGGATTTGGCTTTTCTGGTTTCTGTGTGGAAACGAGGCCTATACTGATAGTTGATTTATTCACCAAAATAGCCCTAAAAGTCTTTCCCAGTAAACATTTCAGAATTTCATCGGCAAAAAATGTCACACAAAGTCGAGAAGAGCCAAGATAATTTTAAGAAGAATAGATCTTTGAGCTGCTTGGATTTTCATAGAATAGAACCAAGCTCTGGTTTAATTAATTGGCTCTCCCAGCTTTGGTGGGTAAAATGTATTCTAAGATACATTTCTCCTAGCGAGGGGGTGGAACGAACCACAAAGACACAAAGGACACAAAGATCGATCGATCCTATGTCAATTAAACTTATCACACAGAACCTAGAA
>NZ_JASJFG010000491.1:0-2611 GCF_030065375.1 Microcystis sp. M49636_WE2
GATGGAATTCCCCGCAATCTCTCCAATCGTTTAAAAGTATCCCTGAGAGGACGTTTAGTACCCCAAATCGGCGCGATAACCATGGATCAGTTAATGATTGACGTGAGCGAGATTCCAGAGGTAAAAACAGGGGAAATCGTCACCCTTATCGGTAAAGATGGCCCACAGTGCATCACCGCCGACGATTGGGCGCGGGATTTAGGTACAATATCCTGGGAAATTCTCTGCGGGTTTAAGCATCGTTTGCCGCGAATTATTATTAGCAATGGCTAATTATGGCGGCGATCTTAAAAAATGTCAATTGGCGGCAATTCTTATTGTTGACTGACTGGTGAGATGTGTAATTAATTTTGCCTAGATACTTGCCTTGGTCAAGTGCGATCGCTAATTGCTAGGCTAGATTACGCGATCAATTCTCCGCCGCTTTAGGTTAAAATAAACAGGGTTAATCGACGGCAACTGATTAGTTTTACCCTAGAGGCAGCGATGACTATAAGCAACGATTTACCCTTACCCCCCGGCAGTTTCGGATTACCCCTATTAGGAGAAACAATCGCTTTTTTGACCGATGGGGATTTTGCCAGTAAACGTCATAATAAATATGGTCAACTTTTCCGTACTCATATTTTTGGCAGTCCCACGATTATTTTATCCGGTGCCGAAGCTAACCGGTTTCTCCTCAGCAACGAGAATAAATACTTTGCAGCAACTTGGCCCAAAAGTACCAAAACTCTCCTCGGCAGCGCATCTTTAGCGGTGCATACGGGAGATGTCCATGCTTCCCGTCGTCGCTTAATCTATCAAGCTTTTCAACCCCGGTCCCTAGCAAGTTATATCCCTACGGTAGAAACAATTACCGCTCGCTATTTAGAGCGTTGGCAAAATGCAAAAACCCTGTCATGGTATCCTGAATTGAGAAACTATACCCTCGATATCGCCTGTAAATTATTTGTCGGTCTTGACCAGGGTTCTGCTACCAAATTAGGAGAAGCTTTTGATACTTGGTGTGCGGGACTATTTACCCTTCCCATTCCCCTTCCCTGGACAGCTTTTGGCAAAGCATTACGCTGTCGAGAAGAATTACTGCAAGCGATCGAAACTATCATTTTAGAAAGACAAAAAAATGATGACTTAGGCCAGGATGCTCTGGCTATCCTTTTACAAGCTAAAGACGAAAACGGTCAAAGTTTATCCTTAGTGGAATTAAAGGATCAAGTGCTATTATTACTCTTTGCTGGTCATGAAACTTTAACCTCCGCTATCGCCACTTTCTGCCTACAAATGGCACTGCATCCCGATATTTTTCAGCTTGTCCTTGAGGAAATAACTAATTTTGATCTATCCACTCCTTTAAGCGTTGATACCCTCAAACAGATGACCTATTTAGATCGCGTTTTAAAAGAAGTTTTACGTTTTACTCCACCCGTGGGAGGAGGATTCCGTCGGGTAATAGAAGACTGTCAATTTAACGGTTATCATTTGCCGAAAGGATGGACAGTGCAGTATCAAATCACCAATACCCATAAAGATAATAATATTTATTCCCATCCTGAAACCTTTGATCCCGATCGCTTTTTAACCGAGGAAAAACCCTATGGATATATCCCTTTTGGTGCGGGATTGCGCGAATGTATCGGCAAGGAATTCGCTCGTTTAGAGATGAAAATTTTAGCCGTCCGTTTAGTACAAAAGTACGATTGGCAATTACTCCCCAATCAAGATCTCACCCTCACCTCTATCCCCACTCCTCACCCCCGGGACGGTTTACAAGTTACCTTTAAACCCCGTTAACCAGCTAGGATAAAAAAACTTTTAAAAAAGTTTAGCGTTCTTCTCGTAGCCGTGAAATTTATTTCACGGCATTTATTGACCGAACAGAGGTTAATCAGCAGCGGGTAAAGCTTTCGGTAATTCTCCATTTTGCTGATGATTTGGTGTATCGAATTCGAGAACTAGGTAACGAATCAAACGCGCTAGGGATTTTTGTAGCAAACCTTCAGCAATTTTTTGTCCCATCTGTTGGGTTTCCGGTTTAGCGATTAGTTTAGTCATCACTGGGACCATAGCCATGGCATCGAATCCTTTTGTTTCCTGTAAAATACTAAAGATGTTGCGAAGATGCTCAAAAGTCTTGGCATCACCCAACAATTCTGGGGGAGTTTCTTGTACCGCTAAACCCACCTGTTGCCGGAAATTAACCGTGAGATTAAACCAAGTGCGACGACCGAAGTTATCTAGCGCATTTACTAACTCATTAACTAATTTTTCGCGGATAAATATACCCCTATCTGAAAGGAGAAAATCTAACGCTTGATCGGTGACTTTCTCGAAGTTAAAATCATTAGAATCTTTAGCATTACGCAGGAGATTTTCTAAACGATTCCAGCGAAAAGTACCGTCTTTAAACAATAAATCTCGCAGGGAATCTCGCAACTCCGTAGAAGGATCGGTGAGCAGACGTTTAGCAATATAAGGATAGGCTTTACTCAGTACCTTAAAATTAGGATCGATGCCAATCGCTATTCCCTCTAAAGTCACCATCGAGCGAATAATCAGGGCATAATAGGCAGGAACTCGAAAGGGAAACTCATACATCATCGCCGACATTTTA
>NZ_JASJFG010000338.1:0-1617 GCF_030065375.1 Microcystis sp. M49636_WE2
ACTCATCTCTCATCACTCCGGCTCCCTCAAACCTCTAATCGAAGGCGCAATCGCTGAAGCCCTACGTTCCACTGAAGCGGGTATCCAGCGTACCGAACAACGACTGCGAGAATTTGAGGACAAATATCAACTGTCCACAGCAGAATTTCTGCATCGCTACGAAAACGACGAATTTCAGGAAACCCTGGAACTTGACGAATGGATTGGCGAATTGCGAATGCTACAATGCCTACAGGAAAAAGCAGAAAGACTCAGAGGAATTGAATTTGTTAATTGAAGATTATTTTCAACAGATTCAAACAATTATCGCAACCTGTTCAGTAATAAAATTTTTTACGCTAGATTGTGAAAAACGCGATACTTATGAAGGATTTATTCGAGCCGAAATTAAATTCATTGATAATTCAGTTCTGCATATTCGAGAGTTTGTCAATATCGAAACAATTATTAATCGTAATATGTACGCTTATCAGTATATGAATACCATGAATATCTTAATTTTCCGTTATGATAATACTCCACATCATAAAAAGCTGAACCTCCCAACCTATCCCCATCACAAACATGACAGCAGTGAAGAAAATGTAATCTCGTCCGCTGCTCCAACACTCTTAGAAGTTCTTCAGGAAATTACCGCCAGAATCAGGAGTTTTCTATGAATGAACTAAAAGGAATCAGTATCAATAAACTGATTGAATATCTTTCCACCAACACTTTAGCCGAATTTAATGCCTATACTAGATTTAAGGAAATGGCAGCTAATGGCAACCCAGAAGAAGGATTGAAAATCTTGGCTAAATTTGATAAGTAGGTAGGCGTTAAAAGTTGTCAGATGCCCCCCTTATTAAGGGGGGATTAAAGGGGGGACTAAGGGGGGATCGGCACCCCCCTTATCAAGGGGGGCAGGGGGGATCGGCACCCCCCTTATCAAGGGGGGACTAAGGGGGGATCGGCACCCCCCTTATCAAGGGGGGCAGGGGGGATCGGCACCCCCCTTATCAAGGGGGGACTAAGGGGGGATCAAACCTAAAATCCATTTTTAATTTAATTATAACCAGCTACTTAAAGGAGAATTAACAGGTGTGAATAAACGCCTAGATAACTTGGAATTTACTAATCGAACCATCTTTGTTGCCATTGTTACTGCACTAATGGCAGGATTAGTTAAGTTATTTTTCCCAAATTGGCTCTTCTAGGTTCTGTGTGATAAGTTTAACTTACAATATGATCGATCAATCTTTGTGTCCTTTGTGTCTTTGTGGTTCGTTCCACCCCCTCGCTAGGAGGAATGTATCTTAGAATACATTTTACCCACCAAATCCAAGAGAGTCCCAAATTTTCCTACTAATCCTTAACCGTTGATTCAAAAAGAAAACGGATTTTTTCAAAAAACCCGTTTTCTGAAATCGAATTCAAAATAAGAAATAGCGCTGGGCCATAGGTAAAACCGTAGCCGGTTCACAGATTAATAATTCGCCGTCAGCACGCACCTCGTAGGTTTCGGGATTAACTTCCATGCGCGGTAAAGCGTCATTAAGCTTCATACTAGCCTTACTGATATTGCGCGTATTCGACACGGCTACGGCGGTTTTTTTCAGCTTTAACTTCTCAGGAATG
>NZ_JASJFG010000851.1:0-1781 GCF_030065375.1 Microcystis sp. M49636_WE2
TACAGAAAGAAGCGATCGAAGCTTGGCGCGAAGGTGGGGCGCAAATGCCCCGGGTTTTAGTCATGGATGGATCGGGAAAAAATAGCGTACCATTTTTATTTAATTATAGTGATTCTTTTCCAGAAAATACCCCCTAAATTCCTGTCCAAGCTAAGAGGCATTTTCAAAGAAACCTTGCCAACTTCTCAAAATTACCCGGTGATATTATCGACAAATGGCATTTAAAACAATCTCTAGCTCCTTGACTCTTTGAGGATGAAGAAGTTGAACGGTGAATATTTTTGATCATCCGCTGGCGAGTCTATTTAGCGTTTTTGGACACACTGGCGCGGTGATGAAAAACAGCCTAGAGCAGTTGCTCTTGTCGGGGGGTCAATGCTATGATTAGGGATGGTTTTGCGGGTATAGTTCAGTGGTAGAACGTCACCTTCCCAAGGTGAATGTCGCGCGTTCGAGTCGCGTTACCCGCTTCTAACGACAATGGGAATCTTCCCTAACATTCCCCAACTGGGCCTACCAGAGCGGCACCGCACTACAATTGATCCAGCAGCATATCGTACTCTGCATGGGAACCAACCCAGAACCAAATCACCGTATCATCCTCTAATTGACCGACAGCAGGATAATCCCTATTGATGCGTGCAGAATAGATGGGCAGCTGTGGATGGACTTTCTTGAATCGCAAGCTGGGATAGCTTGGGTCTTCTTTGAATTGCCGATACGCTTTACGGGTCTGCTCTTGAATCGGTTTTGGAAGATCTGCAAACATCTCCCGAAAACGAGCAGTGGTACAAGACTTCACAACGTTTCTGGGTCTAATTCTTGAGTCTTGCCCAATCGATGTTCTGCCATTGCTTCGGCTGCTAGTTTAGCCAGCAAGTTTGGTGAGCGGGTAAAGGAGTCATTCCATCGCTTTTCTTCTTCGAGTTCTGCCAAAATTAGGGTTGCGATCGCGTCCTGTTGATCGGTTGACAAGGTTTGTAATTGGGCGATCGCCTGCTCAAGTCGTTCAGTCATAGACAACATCTAACGTATAGGGCTTAATATATTCTAGCCCTGACAGGGGGACAAGAAGGCTGAAATCCATATAGCATAAGCTTTTCATGGTTTTGGCTCGAAAAAGTTCGCCGCACCATCTCTCACTTATTAATAATAATTCCTAGTAAGCTCGCTCCTATCCCTAATTCTTTCGTTAGCTTTTTGCCTAGAATCGCTAGATCTATTTCTAGCGAGAGAAGCCAGAAGCCTTTGTTGGCAAGTTTTCTAGCTCGCTTGTCCCCCTGTCAGATTCTAGCCTCCACGTTGCTACAGCGATGGCGTATTGCTACCCAGTGCCTTCAGCATCGCACTTAAACTCACAGCTTCAATCTATGGGCATGGTGCGTTCCCAAAAATCGATCGGTAGAGCAGTGGGAGCCAGATTAGGGAACCCACCCTAGGGCCGAAAACGGAGATTTTGAAGAGATCGCACTTGAGCAATGGTTTCAAAATCACGGTCGTTGTGAATTAGAAGCAGATCATTTTCTAGTGCCGCTTGAGCAATACAGCAATCAATTGGGCTGCGAACAGTCAATCCTTGACGACGCAGATCATAGTAAATACGTGCAGCTGCTTGCCAGGAAGAAGGCGTGAGTTCAACATAATCCTGCACTTCGAGGTAAGTAGAGAGGATTGTCCACTCTTGCTCGTTTAAGCTCCCTTGAAGCAGTTCAAGCTGGGTAAAGCGGGTGAGTAAAATCTCACGATTTGCAATTAACGTTTCCAGTTGCTGGCGAACTTGA
>NZ_JASJFG010000577.1:0-3962 GCF_030065375.1 Microcystis sp. M49636_WE2
CTATTGGACGCTTACGGCAGACAGGCTTAAGTAGAGCAATTTTTCTGTCTCCACCTCGATCATTATCCAGATTCTCGGCTTTCTAGCAATTCGTTATTTTTTCTTAATACGCTGCTGAGTTTGCCAGCAACCGACCCTGGGGTTAATTAATATTGAGAATTGATAAATAAGTAGTTGGACAAAAGTAAAGTTAACTGTGG
Source organism: Microcystis sp. M49636_WE2 (assembly GCF_030065375.1). Lineage (NCBI taxonomy): Bacteria > Bacillati > Cyanobacteriota > Cyanophyceae > Chroococcales > Microcystaceae > Microcystis > Microcystis sp. M49636_WE2. Next base: position 201 of record NZ_JASJFG010000577.1, read on the forward strand.
GTGGGGTAAGGAGTCGGTCGTCGGTCGTCAGGAAGAATTGCGGCAATTTACATTTCTTAAGATAGACAACAGAATTTATGTCCGACTACTTAAAAATTAATGATACTTTTTTAAAAAAAGTGCTAGGTCAGAAGATAAGCTATTGACTATCTAAATTACTCATTAAGACTGTCTATGAGAAGGGAGAAGGAATTATGAATTATTAATTAGGGTTTGCGGCAAAAAGTTTTTCGGTGGTGGCAGGGTGTGGGGTGTAGGGTGTAGGGTGTGGGGTGTCGGAAGAATAAATAGAAATAATCCCCTGTCTCCTGTCTCGGAGTCTCCTAACCAACCACGACAATTTTTGATTGTTGCCAGAGATCTAATAACCAGTTGATTTAGTCGGCCGATGAAGTTAAGATGTACTAGGTTAAACACAAATGAACTAAAGTACAAATTATCTTAACCCAAGGATAGGAAAATAGATCATGACTAACCTCGAATCCCTTACTCAAGCGCAACAGGAGTTGTACGACTGGCTAATTGAGTACATTCGCACTACTCAGCACGCCCCTTCCATCCGGCAAATGATGCGAGCGATGAATTTACGCTCTCCCGCACCGATTCAAAGCCGTTTAGAACGTTTACGCGCCAAAGGCTATATTGATTGGACAGAAGGAAAAGCACGCACCCTGCGGATTCTCAAACAACCAGTGCAAGGTTTACCGGTTCTAGGTGCGATCGCTGCAGGTGGTTTAGTGGAACCCTTCACCGATGTGGAAGAAAAACTCGATCTTTCTAACCTGTTGCAACGCAGTCAAGACTGTTATGCTCTGCGGGTTTCCGGAGACAGTATGATCGAGGACCATATTGCCGATGGGGATCTGGTGATTATGCGTTCTCTCACCGGCAATGAAGCGGTGTCCAATGGGGAAATCGTCGCCGCTAGAGTGGAAGGCCACGGCACTACTTTAAAACGTTTCTACCAAGAAGGAGAAATCATCACTCTCCAACCCTCCAATCAAAAATATCAACCAATTACAGCCAATACCGAACAAGTACAAGTACAAGGGGTTTTGGTTGGTGTTTGGCGCGGTTATTAGCCAAAACTGGGGCGCACTTAAGCGCCCCGATAATTTGACTTTTGTTCTGCTGGCTTTTTTTCAGTTTGTCATCGAGTCCTTCGCCCTGGGAAAAGAATCGGGTTGGCAGACTAGGATAATATAAGGGTTTTAGCCTATCCCGAACTCAGATGTCTTAACTTTTATGCCCAAAAAACAGAAGTATCCCCATCTCTTGGGGTCAAAATGGACGGCAAAACAAAAAACATGGGGCTGGCGACATTTTCAAGTGGTCAATCGTCAAAATCGCGGTCAATGGGTTTTTGCGGAATTAGTCGCTTCCTGCGATCCGACCGTCCGCTTCTGGATTAATGCTAAACAGTTGCAAGACGCGAATCTCTGGCAATCAGGTTGGCAAACCCTAACAGAAATGAACCAACCTGACAGCACCGACGAGATTATTGTTAATTAAGTAGGTAGGCGTTAAAAATTATCAGATGCCCCCCTTATTAAGGGGGATCCCCCCGCCTATCGGCACCCCCCTTATCAAGGGGGGCAGGGGGGATCGAACCTAAAATCAATTTTTAATTTAATTATAACCAGCTACTTAAATGCAGTACAGCCTATTGCTGTTCCATAAAAGTCCGCACCGTACCATCGGAACCAAGCACCAGACGCAATTGGGGATTACCGGGTACATCGAGGGGAGAAACAAAAGGTTGATTGAGCAGGGGCATATTAGTGCGATCGAGATAGATTTTCGCGGCCTGTCCCAGGGGAATAATCTGTTTTAGGGAACCATCCTGATTTAAGACCAAACGGTACTCTAGAGTATGTTTGAGACTTTCCGGCGGTTGCCAACGGGATTGAAAATATTCTCTGGTTTCTGCCACTTGGGGAATTGTATCTAGTAAGTTCGTCTCTGGGGCTTTAGCGGTGCTTGTGGGCGGTTTGGGGTCTAAATTGGCATTTTCGGGGTTAATAGGGCTTATAGGCGGTAAATTGGGCAATTTTGGCGGTGCTGGAGTCGGATTCATCGTGGTGGGGGGGACATTTCCCAGTGCGTTTGTACCCTGAACACCAGTGACGGGTGGAGCAGTAATCGGGATTTTCTGATTATTCGGTTCAATTACGATCGCCGTGTCGCCTGGACGCGAACCCGTGACTGGTGGCGGCGGTAAAGTGGGCGGCGGAATCACTAGGGGGACGCTAGAGGGGCGAACTGGGGCTGGAACGGTTGCCACGGGCGGCGGTGGCGGTAAAGGGGTTTTATTGCCCAAATTTGCCGGTAACTGCGGGTTTGGGGCGGCCGTTCCCGTGGGGGGTAAAGGCAGCGTTGGCAAGGGTTGGGGAATCTTGGCGTTATTGGGATCGGTGGTTAAATCATTGTTGACCGCTTGTTGCTGTTGATAAAATGCGATCGCTATTCCCCCGATAGTTATTAGGGCCGAAGCGATTAATCCCGTCCAGATCAGGGCATTTTTTCGAGTTTTCTGGCGAATTAATGGGGGTATTAGGGGGCTTTCATGGTTATATTCCCCTAAAGCATTGGCTAGATCGAATAATTGCGATGTGGTTAATTCGATCTCCTGTTTATCCCTATCGGTTAGCAGGGAACCTAAAAATAATTGATGCTGGAGAAGTCCCTGACAATGGAGAGAGGGTAAGGAGGGAAGATGACTTTCGGGGGAACCACTAGCCACGAAAGAGAGGGTAGAAACAGGACTAGAGAGTAAATTCTGCACATAATTAGCGACAATTTCCCCTAGTAGTTGTAATTGTGTGCGATCGCCTTTGATCGTCACCTGCTTTTCCTCACTCAATCTAGGATCATCAAAGCGCAATTGAAAGTGAGCATCGTTTAAGACATTTTTACCCAGCCAAACCGCTAGAGGCGAACTATTTCCCCAAATTTCTAGGGTACAGGTGGGGGGTGTATATTTGCGAATTAGATTACTCATTTTTAGTTATCGGTGGGAATTATAAATTATGAATTATAAATTATGAATTATGAACTGGGAAGCTTTTTTTCAGTGTTGCCAAAGGCACGGCGTAGCCGTCCAGTAAACAGTAAACAGTGAACTGAAAACTTACATCTGATAACTGATAACTGATAACTGATAGCCTTTTTACTTTTTACTTGCCAAAAGGGTGTGCCAAAGAAGGAGATGACTGCGGGGGCTGCTGTAGAACAATAAATCGATTAATAATTTCCAAGCTAGGGAAGCAAGGCTAGAATCACTGAGATTATTTTCCGATATTTCTGGGTATTTTAAGCGAAAATTATCGATATAATTGCCTAAAAGCGTGGTTTTGACTGGTTCTTGTCCTTGAGTTCCCACTTGTTCCAAGAGAATTACAGCGCGACGGATTAACTCTTGCTTTTTTTGGGCTAGATGACAGAGGAGGAGAACTAGAGAACGGATGTCCGCTAGGGAAAGTTTTGACTGGGGTTGCCAGTGGTGGGCAACTAGGCGATCGCTTGTATCTGCATCTAAGGCTAATTCTTGGGCTGCTTGGGTGATAGAATCGGAGTCTAAATTAGCTAGAGAGACTAAAGCTGCCAAAATCAGGTTTAAATAGCTATTAATATTCTCTAACTGCTCGTTACTGGGTGAGATAGCTAGGGGTAAATCCTCACCCGTGGAGGACTCGGCAGACTGAGGCATAGTCAAGGACATAGATAATAAGGAATTGCCAGCAGAAAAACTTGGGTTTAGGA
>NZ_JASJFG010000202.1:0-1652 GCF_030065375.1 Microcystis sp. M49636_WE2
ATGCTTCGCCCCTACAGGACGCGGGCCGATGAAGACGCAAGGTTTTGAAGCACGATTCTCTCAAAATCTTGCACCTGTTTCGCGAGAAAAGCCACAAAACCCTTACCTTGCCTACATTTCACCTTTATTCAGCAAGCCCTAATTAGGTGGGTTAAACTAAGTTAACCCACCGGAATCATCCCGTTTATTTTTAAGGTAAAATCAAAAAACTTCCCTGACAGAAAAGAGTTTGATCGTCGAGAATAAAAGATTTAATCTCCACATCTTTGCCTAAATCGACGGTAAAAGGTTGCAAATCAATAGATAAATCTGGGGCTAAACCTTGCCATTGTCGGGGACTAATCCCTAAAGTGCGGGCATCTTTTAAGGTAATATCAGCGCTAAAAATTACTTCTGCACCTGTTTCTCTATGGCCGAGAAGAGAGAAATAACCCTGATTTAAGAGAACATTTTTCCAGTTAAAACGCTGTTGTGAGATAATTTCTCTGGCGTTAACAACTCCGTTATTTTCTAGGGAAAAAATTAGTAAATCGGCAAAAGCATTAATTAAAATAGTCGAGGCGATCGAATTATTTAAATCCTGCTCGTTAATTTCCACTTCACCGCTAACCCGAATAGGTTCCAAAATTTTTAGGGGTTTCCCTCGCAAAACCTGCCCGATATTAAGACGAATATTTTCCCCTCTTAATTGCGCTTTACCTAAATGTAAACCTTGATAAATCGCTCTTCCTACGGCTAAAAATACCCCGGGGATATAACCGCGCAAAATTTGCCGATCATGACCTTGCAGCTGCATTTCTAAATCTTCTATCTGTTCTACTTGTGTTCTTAAGAACAGACGTACTGCTGGCGGCAAAACCTTACTAATAATCTCACTTTGAGTATTGACCCACATAAACGTTATCTCACTCACTCCACAATGTTTCTAATTGTAACAGAGCTAGATCGATCGAACCATGAGGGGCTGCCGTCAGCTATCATACTAAATCCGTTGAGTACAGGCTAGTTATGAGGAGAGGCAAAAGGCAAAAGGCAAAAGGGAATAAATAATCAGTTTTTAACTAGGTAGGCGTTAAAAATTATCAGATGCCCCCCTTATCAAGGGGGGAAGGGGGGATCGGCACCCCCCTTATCAAGGGGGGATCGGCACCCCCCTTATCAAGGGGGGAAGGGGGGATCAAGGGGGGAAGGGGGGATCGGCACCCCCCTTATCAAGGGGGGATTAAGGGGGGATCAAGGGGGGAAGGGGGGATCGAACCTAAAATTCATTTTTAATTTAATTATAACCAACAACTTAATAACTGGATTTGGTATCAGTTATAGGTAAAAACTTCGCTACTTTCTGTTTACTGATCACTGATCACTGACAAGCCCCTAATTCTTAGGTTTTTGAGGCGTTGAGGGAATTAAAACGAGGGGAAAGATAGGCGACTAAAACCCCGAGGGCAAAACCGATTAAATTGCGGAAAAGGGGCAGTAATTCACTGGTGCGAGTAACCACCGGTCCGATGCCAAAAGCAACAAAGAGGATAAACCAGAGGGGAGAGACAATTAAAACCCATTGCCAAGCGAAAACCTGTCCTTCTTTGCGAGGAATACCGGCAAAACCGAAGACTAAACCGCCGACAATTGAGGTAATTAAAGTTAAAATC
>NZ_JASJFG010000413.1:0-4442 GCF_030065375.1 Microcystis sp. M49636_WE2
ATCGAGGGAAAAATAATCGCGATAGCGGGGAATACGGGGATGATGGAGAGAAGCTAAGACGGCTGCCTCCCGTTCAAATAATTTTAATTCTTCCCACTCCATCTGGGGACTAAAAGCGAGGAGTTTAATAATTACCGATTCTTGGGATAATAGATCAGTAGCTAACCAGGTTTGACGACCGATAGCGGTATTGCCTAGGCGTTGTTGCAGTTGGTAACGTTCAGCTAAAAGAGAATCAGAAGTAAAGGTCATGTTGGCTTTTCCCTTATTTAGACCTGTTTTTTGTCAGGAAAACTGCTGTGGAGGTACTAATTAATATCGATTTGTTTTTTTGCTGTCCAACAAAGGGCGATTCCTTTTTCTTTATAGGAAGATTCTCCAACAAAGATAGGATATAATGTAGATTCCCCACGATAGATAATTTCCTGACCATCAAATCCTAGAAAAATCGGTTGATTGGGTTGAATTGCCTGATAATCTCGTTGGAGAATCTGAGGATGTAACATGGCTTTAATTTCACCCTGTTCATCCCGAGGATAATCGATCGAGCCTAAACGTTGGTAAACTGTTAGGGATTCGCCGAAAGTATCGAGATGGGCAGCGAGATAATTTTCCTGTTCGATATAGTCTAGGATTTGATAGATGAGTGTTTCGGTTTGACGAAAAAGATAGGGACAGATGACACCATGGTTAATTGGACCGATTTCTAGGGTAAAAGCTAGGGGACAAATTCCTTTAAGAAAATGATTTTCTTCCTCGCTGACGGGATGATAAATTAAGCGCACCTCAGGATTAATTTTAGTCAGATAGGTAAAGAGTTTTAATAGCCAAGGATGGGGGTTAGAATAAATAATCGCCAGCATCATGTTAGATGTGGTGCTGTGAATATCTATTAATAAATCAATGGATTTTTCTTGGATTTGTTGATAGATATATTTCGCTATTAGTTGCTCGTGTTGCCGATAATTAGGATTGGCTAAATCTGCTCGGTTAAAACAACGATTTAAATCCGTATCGACATATCTAACCCGTTGCTTTAGGGCCAAGGGATTGGCGATGAGACTGTGGGATTGAAAACTGATGCGGGCCAGGAGATTAGCTGAGTTTTGCAGGTATTTAACCAAATAAGCGGGAGTTAGTTCATTGCCATGCACACCGGCAATTAAAGCCAGATTTTTAATAGTAGTTTTCTGCTCGATCATTTTTTATAATTTTTGAAAAGTTGTAATTATTTATGGTTTACTGAAAAAGTTTCTTGGTGGGGTTAGGAGACAGTTATCAGTTATCAGTTATCAGTTATCAGTTATCAGTTCACTGAGAAAACTCCCCACACCCCACACCCCAATTCATAATTCATAATTCATAATTCATAATTTATAATTCCTACACCCTCTTTCAAGTCAGGAGGGGCAGGTTTGCCCCCCTATAACTGATTTAGAAAAACCAACCGTAGGAATGAAGACCTTTACCTAAAAGATTCACCCCTAAATAACATACCCAAACCACAACAAAACCGCTGGCTGCTAGAATAGCCGGTTTTCTTCCCTGCCATCCCCGGGTAATGCGGGCATGGAGATAAGCAGCAAAAACTAACCAAGTGATTAGCGCCCAAGTTTCTTTTGGATCCCAACTCCAATAGGAACCCCAAGCTTCATTGGCCCAAACCGCCCCGGCGATGATACCGATGGTGAGAAGGGGGAAACCGAGACCAATGACCCGATAACTGATATTATCGAGGGTTTCCGCCAAGCTAAGACGTTGGGGCGAAAGAGTCGCCATCGCTGTTAAGGTGGGAGTTAAAAGGGCGGTTGTGCCACCGTTAGCCGTTTCCACGAAAATTGGAGCCGAAAGAGTGGTAGATAACTTATTTTGCAGACGATAGGCTCCCGTACCCACGGAACTGCCTTTTAACTCGATATTTTGACCTCTAGTAACGATCAGAAAAGCGATCGCCATCAGGGAACCCACCATCAAAGCAGCATAACTTAACATCATGACGCTAACGTGCATCATCAACCAATTCGATTTTAAAGCCGGAACCAAGGGTGCCGAAGTTTGCATTTCTCCTGGTAAAGACAAAGTGGCAAAAGCGGTAATCCCCATGGCTACAGGAGTCGTCACCACCCCCACCAGGCGACTGCGGCTAGTGTACTCAGCAATTAAATGAACCGCAGTTACACCCCAAGCGAGAAAGAATAAAGATTCGTAAAGATTGCTAATGGGGAAATAACCCGCTTCTAACCAACGCGCTCCCAATAAAGCGGCGATACAGAGGTTAGCGATGGCCACTCCCGTGCTGCCCAGGCCCGGCAACAAAGGTATGCTAGGAAAGGCTGCCCCAGCCCAATAAACCAGCATGGTTAAAAACAGGACTAAAAAAGAAGTGTTATCGAGAAAGTTCTCTAAGCTAACTAAATTCATGGGATTTCTCTCGTTTGTCGCTCGCTCGCTACCAAGTATTCCATCCTCTATCCTATCCCATCGGTAAGGCGATCGAGACAGGGAATTGTTAGTATAAACTTTGCATTTTCACTCTGACCCACCCTAAAAATTATGACTAATCAAGAAGATAATCAATTTTCCTGGTCGCGTTTGCCTCTGTTAGGCAAAATCCTGATCATTTGTTCTGGTGTTGCCGCTTTAGGCTATTTTCTTATCCCTCGTCCCTCAGAATTATCCAATATTCCCCTCGAACCCTACAGCGAATTTATCAATAAAGTGGAACGGGGCGACATCAGTAGGGTCAGAATTGGCAATCAAGTCATCTTTTATCAATTAAAAAATCCTTTAGAATCCCTGGCTATTCCGGGTAATCCCCCCGTTAATCCCCCAGAATCAAGTAATCCCTTTCACAGTGATTCTAGTTCTCTGGCCAGCAAACCAAGCAGTAATCTAGTCTCCGGACGAGTCTTGTCCACGATTCCAGTTTATAACCCCCAATTACCCCAACTATTACAGCAAAAAGGCGTAATCTTCGAGGCGATTCCCGTAGCCGAAAACAGTTGGATCAGCACTCTCCTCGCTTGGGTGGTTCCTCCCTTAATTTTAGTCGCCGCCATGCAGTTTCTGTTCTATCGCAACGATGACACGCGTAAATCGCTGCTTTTTAATAAAAATCTCGCTAAAGTTTACGGAGACGACGAAAAATATCCGATTACCTTCAGTGATGTGGCCGGGGCCGAGGAAGCAAAAACCGAGTTAAAGGAAATTGTCGAATTTCTCAAGGATGCCGAGCGCTTTAATAAAATTGGGGCGCGTATTCCTAAGGGTGTTCTCTTAGTCGGACCGCCGGGGACGGGAAAAACTCTCTTAGCAAAAGCGGTCGCGGGGGAAGCAGGAGTGACTTTTTTTAGCATTTCGGCCTCGGAATTCGTGGAATTATTTGTCGGGACCGGGGCAGCCCGGGTACGGGATCTATTTGCCCAAGCGAAGAAAAATGCCCCTAGCATCATTTTTATTGATGAATTGGACGCGATCGGTAAATCGAGAAGTTCGGGATCGGGAACTAGCGGCAGCAATGATGAGCGCGAGCAGACTTTAAACCAACTTTTGACAGAAATGGACGGTTTTAGCCCCAAAGAAGCCGTCGTCATCGTTTTAGCCGCCACCAATCGCCCAGAGACTCTTGATGCCGCTTTATTGCGTCCGGGGCGCTTTGATCGCCAAGTTTTGGTGGATCGTCCCGATTTAGCGGGAAGATTGGCAATTTTGGAAATATACGCCCAACGAGTCCAGATGGGTGAAGATGTTAACCTCAAAGCGATCGCCACCCAAACCCCTGGTTTTGCCGGTGCCGATTTAGCCAACCTCGTCAATGAGGCCGCTCTCTTGGCTGCCCGCAATAATCGGGAAAAAGTCAGTCAAATTGATTTTAAAGAGGCGATAGAAAGAGTTATCGCTGGTTTAGAAAAGAAAAGTCGGGTTTTATCGGAAAAAGAAAAGAAAATCGTCGCTTATCACGAAGTTGGCCATGCTTTAGTTGGTGCTGTCATGCCGGGGGGGGGTTGCGTCGAGAAAATTTCTATCGTTCCCCGGGGTTTATCCGCTTTGGGTTATACCCTGAAAATTCCCACGGAAGACCGTTTTTTGATGACAGAAACCGAATTTAAAGAACAAATTACTATGTTATTGGGCGGTCGGGCAGCCGAAGAATTAATCTTTGGCAGTGTCACTAATGGCGCTTCCGATGATTTACAAAGGGCGACGGATATTGCTGAAAGAATGGTGACAATGTATGGTATGAGTAAATCCCTGGGACCCCTAGCCTACGATAAAACAGGACAGGCTAATTTTTTAGGTAATAATCAGGGTAGTCCCCGCCGTTCGATCGGGGAAAATACGGCCAAAGCGATCGATGAAGAAGTTAAACAAATTATCGACGCTAGTTACCAAAAAGCCCTAGCAATTCTCAGTCACAACCGCAATTTATTAGAGTCCATTAC
>NZ_JASJFG010000758.1:0-2719 GCF_030065375.1 Microcystis sp. M49636_WE2
CCGCTACTAAAGCGATAGCATATTGCAGACAAGCACGAATGTCTTCAATTTGTAAATCAGGGTAATAATCCTGAATAATTATACTGAAAGAGAGTCCCTCATTTAGCAACTCAAGAACACTCTGCACAGTGATGCGCGTCCCTTCTATGCAGGGCTTCCCAAAATGAATTTGAGGGTTAACAGAAATTTTATACATTGTTGTCACCTAGTCGTAAGATGCCTTTATTTTAGATCACATTGCACAAAAAAAGCCGTATAACTTGGCCGTTATGCCGACCAGCGAGTCAAGTGCGATCGCCGATCTTGTAGGGTGCGTTAATGAAATGTAACGCACTAATTCCCTCGCAAACCCTCAAAATAAAGCTCAAATGCGATAGAGTGAGGGACAAATAAAATTCAGAAAGTGCCGTGAGTGAAAGCGTCTATATTGAAACCAGCGTTATTGGCTATCTGACAGCCAGATCGACCCGAAATTTGGTTGTTGCTGGTAATATTGAAACGACAAGGGACTGGTGGCAAAATCGCCGTAATGATTTTGTTCTCTATATTTCACAGGTTGTTTTAGATGAAGTCGCTAAGGGAGATACAGAGATTGCTTTGAAAAGGTTAGAAATTGTCAATGAAATGCCTTTGGTTGAACTCAATCAAGCTGTACGCAACTTGGCAGCCCAGTTTCTTATACGAAGCAACCTTCCTGCCAAAGCTTCTGATGATGCGGTTCACATTGCTGCGGCGACTGTCCACGGGCTAGATTACTTGTTAACATGGAACTGTAAACATATTGCCAACGCTCAAATTCAGAGGAAGTTGGCAGAGCTCAGTCTTGATTTGGGATACGAGTTACCCATAATTTGTACTCCTTACGAACTTTTAGGAGATTATAACGATGTGGCAAGATGACATTTTAGATGAAATTCATAAATTTCGAGAAGAACACGCTAAATCCTTTAACTACGATTTGGATGCAATGTTTGTAGATTGGCAAAAAAGACAAGCAGAAAGTGGCAGGCAGGTAGTCAGCTTACCACCAAAGCAAGGTCTAACAAGTCGTTGGAGCCGACCAAAACAGGATGAACCACAAGAATCTCAAATCTAATCGTGGCGGCTCAACTTAGCCGTTAGGCCTAACCGATACGCTCATTAAAGTTGTCTATTATCAGTGCGATGCCGAAGGCACTGCATAGCAGATCGCCGATCTTGTAGGGTGCGTTAATGAGATGTAACGCACCTTATCTAATGTTCAAAATTCCTGCGTTAGGCTGACGCTAACACACCCTACTGGGCTAGAGTAGCGGTTTTTAGTCCAGTTTCGGCGGCTAGGATCATGGAAAAAGTAGGCAAGGATGGTCTTTACTTAAAATGTCGGCTTGAAGGAACCCTCGGTTTTACCGATGAGATGAAAGGTTCCGCCAGTTATAGCAACAGTGAATCACCACTAAGAACAGTTGTCAACCTAATTTTAGTATGTTATAATAATTGGCGGTAGTTCGGTCGATACGCAAAGCTTGGAGGAAAACCATCTCAATATCAAGCCATTGATGAGGCTATTCGGACAGTTCAGTTTGTTCGCAATAAATGCCTTAGATATTGGCAAGAAAATCAGAGTGTAGGACAAAAAGATCTTTAAAATAATGGCAGAGATGATTAATTGCCCTCAACCCCCCTGCCACTCCCAGATCGCTGGTGTGGGACACCCGCGACTAATCAAAGAAAATGGTATCAGTTATTTAAAAAAAACCGACCAAAATGTATTCGAGGTGTCCTCATGCTTTATTGATCTATTGCTGCTTGTTGTGTAACGATCTTGAAACAGATCTGCCCACGACACCCGCCAAACCAAGGGCGGCCAAACCTAGAACCGCAGAGGGTTCAGGAACCGCAATCGGAGTCGGATCAGGAGGATTTTGGACGTACTGGTCAGAGAAACCGTTGATAAAGGAGTTTGGGTTATCCAGAGTCCAGGCGGAGGTTACGTCAATGGCTTTTGTGCCAGCACTGAACGTGCCAACAACGGTGCCACCAGTTGAAACAAAGTTCAGAGTACTGGGAGTTAAATTTGTCGCAGTAAGTGATTTACTGAAGGTTGCTACCATAGTACTACCCTGTGCATTTGTACCAGCCGCAGCAAATTCGTTGGTGAAAGTGGCTGGAATGGTTACCTTATATTTAAGGGTGCCTGGTGTCTTCAAAGCCATATTGGTACCAAGACTAGCAGAGTAGTTTAACTGGAAGACACCACTAACGAAGCCAATGGTTATTTCGTCTTGTAGATCAACTGTACTACCAGTGATAGAGAAGTTGGAAAAAACTTTGTCCCCTACAGTAGACATCTCCAAAAATTTGTAAGTCAGTCACAGCAAGGAAGACAGGCAGATTAGACCAAGAGTCAAAATTAGCTCTAAAAACCGATTAATCAGGGTTTTAAGAGACAAAATCGAATTTTGACGGAAAACTATGGCTAATTATAACGTCAATTACTTCCCCTAATTGCTCCCATTCTATTACTTCTAAAATTAGCGCACTAATTCTCAACCTTACTAAGCCACAAACGGTAAGTAAAACCGATTTATATCGACTTTTATGGCTCTTCCGAACTTGTCATGTAAAATTAAAGAAAAAACAGACAATTATTGCTGACCAATAAAACAATAATTTATCTTTAAAAGCTGACTATGCTTGCAATACAGCAATTTATTGGTTAAAATATAGACAGCCAAGA
>NZ_JASJFG010000732.1:0-1139 GCF_030065375.1 Microcystis sp. M49636_WE2
ATGACAATTATCCCTATGACCGATCTCCAGGCAAAAACTAGATGGTCAACAGCGCGGCGATATTACGAGTTGCTTAGTGTTTTAGTGGAACGTAATCTCAAGGGACGCTATCGGGGTTCTTTTCTGGGGGTTTACTGGTCTTTGTTAAATCCCGCGATTATGACGGCACTATACACGGCAATTTTCGGCACGGTTTTCGCCTCTTATTTTGATAATTCTCTAGTTAACTATGTCCTAGCGGCTTTCACTGGTTTAGTCGTAATAAATTTCTTTAATGCTTCCACTAACCAAGCTTTACCTAGTATTGTTGGTAATGGCAGTATTTTAAATAAAATTCGTCTGCCAGTTAGCATTTTTCCCGTTTCCATGGTAGTGGCAAATATTTTTCAATTTGCTATTAGTATCTTTCCCCTTTTGGCTATAGTAACTCTCTGGAAGTCTCAAAGTTTAATTAATGTAATTGCTCTGATTTTTCCCGTGATCGGTCTTTCTCTGGTTTGCACGGGAGTGGGTTTCTTTGTTAGTACCCTCTACGTTTTCTTCAGAGACTTACCCTATTTTTACGAAATTGTTTGTTTTGTCGCTTGGATTAGCAGCCCGATTTTCTATCCCCCGGAAATTATTCCTCCCTCCGTACAACCATTCCTGCTATTAAACCCATTATTACCGGTAATTGAAAGTATTCGCCAATTGTCCCTTTCCCCCGGATTACCAGATTTTGGTTTGATTTTTCAATCTCTACTCGGTGGGATCATTATCTTAGGAATTGGTTGGACTTGCTTCCGACTATGGCGACATTTATTTATGGATTTATTATAAATGACAGAAGTAATTCGACTCGATCAAGTGTCTCTCGAAAGACGCACTCAAGAAGAATTTTCCTACGATCTAAAAAGGACAATCTTCTCTCTTCTTGAAGGTAAATATCGTCAACCTGCCAAAAAATTAGTTCTAGATGATATAGATTTAGTAATTAATTCTGGAGCAAAATTAGGTATCATTGGAGCTAATGGCGCAGGAAAATCTACTCTCCTAAAAGTTATTTGTGGTATTCTGGAACCGACAAAGGTACAGGTGAGAGTCAGGGGACAAATTGCTTCTTTAATTGAATTAGGAGCGGGTTTTGATCCAGATTTACC